>NZ_JBMDWU010000277.1:0-9866 GCF_048594385.1 Micromonospora sp.
TGGTCGCCACCGACCTGGACGTGTCCGTGTCGCATGCGGGGCTGCTCGTCACCGGCTACGCGGTCACGGTCGCGGTCGTCTCGGTGCCGCTGACCCACGTCACCCGGCGGGTGCCGCGTCGCCGGCTGCTGGGTGTCCTGCTGGGCGTGCTGGTGGTCGCCACGCTGGTGTCGGCCGCCGCCCGCGACTACCAGGTGCTGCTCGGGACCCGGGTGGTCGTCGCGCTCACCCAGGCGCTGTTCTGGGCGGTGGTCGCGCCCGCCGCCGCCGGCATGTTCCCCGCCCGGGTACGCGGCCGGGTCACCTCCGTCGTGTTCGCCGGGGCGTCGCTCGGGCCGATGCTCGGCGTACCGGCGGGCACCTGGCTGGGTCAGCAGTGGGGTTGGCGGTCGGCGTTCCTGGCCCTGGCCGCCCTGGCGCTGGCCGCGTTCGTGGCGATCGTGACGCTGATGCCGCCGGTCGCGGTCGGGGCGACGCACGCGTCGACCGGAACCACCCCGGACGCCCGCCGGTACGCGGTCGTCGTGGTGGCCACCGCGCTGTCGGTGGGGGGCCTGTTCACGGCGTTCACCTACACCGCCGTCTTCCTGACCGACGTCTCCGGGTTCGCCCCGGGCGCTCTCGGCCTGCTGCTGCTGATCCGGGGCCTCGCGGACTTCGCCGGCATCACCGCCGGGGGGATCGCGAGCGACCGCCACCAGCGGGTGGCGATGGTGACCCCGGTGCTGCTGCTGGTGGTGGCCCTGCTCGGGATGTTCCTGCTGGCCGGGTCGCCGGTGGCGACCGGGGTGCTGCTGGCCGTGTCCGGGTTCGCCATGGGCGCGTTGACCCCCGCCCTGCAGAACCGGGTGCTGGAGGTGGCCCCGGGCAGCGCCGACCTGGCGGCGGCCGGCAACTCCGCCGCCTTCAACGTCGGCATCGCCGGCGGGTCCCTGCTCGGCGCGGTGGTGCTGTCCCGGTCCGGGGTGCAGGGCACGGCGTTGGCGGGCGGACTGGTGGCTGCGGTGGCGCTGGTCGTCCTGCTGGCCGAGCCGCTGGTCGCCCGGGGCGGTGCGGCACGACGGGCCGTCCGGGGACGAGAATAGATCGTATTGCGAGATGGTGTCTCTGTTGACGTTGCGGTGGGCGTTGGTTAGCCTGGACCGATCATCGCCAGCCGCAGGAGAACGCCATGATCCGAGTTCCGCAAGGCTCTGGATTGCTGGTGCGCGGTTACGAGGAGCCGCTGCGGGTCCACCCGCCGCGGGAGGGCATGCGCCCCGGGACCGCCGCCGGGGACCCGCAGACCCCGTTCTGACGGATCGGCGCGCCGTCTCCCGACCGGGACACGGCGGGCGCCCACGTCGTTGATCAGCCCGGTGGCGGCATCGCCCCCCCCGGGACACCGACCCGTTTCCGCAGAACCGAACCTCGGAGCGCATCATCATGACCACCGCAATCGATCTCGCCCCCATCTCCGGTCCGTCCGCCTGGCGCGGTGACGAGCTGCGTACCTCGACCGAGTGGGTCTACCAGCTCAGTGACGCCGAGCGCGCCGAGCTGGAGACCGTCGGCCGCCGGTTCGTCGCCGACAACCCCGACCTGCGTACGGTGACCGCCGCCGACTACCCGCTGCCGGCCTGCGCCGGCCTCAACGAGGAGTGCGCCCGCCAGCTCGACTCCGGACGCGGCTTCATCCTGGTCCGGGGCCTGCGCACGGAGGAGTACGGCGACACCCTCGCCGGGGCGATCTTCTTCCTGATGGGGCTGCACCTCGGCGTGCCGATGGGGCAGAACCAGATGGGTGACGTGCTCGACCACGTCATCGCCACCTCCAACAAGACCCTCGACGACCCGTCGGCCCTGCCGTCGCGGGTCCGCGACCGGCTGCCGTTCCACTCCGACAGCTCCGACGTGGTCGCGCTGATGTGCCTGCGGGCGGCCAAGGCCGGCGGGGCGAGCAGCCTGGTCAGCGGCACCACGATCTACAACGAGATCCTGCGCCGCCGGCCGGACCTCGCGCCGCTGCTGTTCGAGTCGTGGCACTGGGACTGGCACCGGCAGGACCCGGACGCCCCGGCCCGCACCTACACCTCGCCGATCTGCAGCTACGTCGACGGGGTGTTCAGCACCTACGCCGGCAGCTCGATGATCTTCTCGGCCCAGGACTACCCGGAGGTGCCCCGGCTCACCGAGGCGCAGATCGAGCTGCTGCACCTCTACGACGAGGTGTCCCAGGCCCCCGGCCTGGCCCTGGACATGGACTTCCAGCCCGGTGACGTGCAGTGGCTGCTGAACTACGCCGCCCTGCACTCGCGGACCGGTTACGTCGACTTCCCGGAGCCGGAGCGTCGCCGGCACCTGCTGCGGCTGTGGCTCAAGCGTGACGTCGGCCGGCCGCTGGTCAGCGGGTTCGGCAAGCACGTGGTGACCGAGCGCGGCAGCGAGATCGCGCCGGGCGGCCGGTTCCACATCGCCGAGGCGGTCGAGCCCAACTTCGAGTGGGGCAACTGACCCACCGGCCCCTCGTCAGGACGGCCCGCAGCGCCCCAGTGTCGTGGCGCGGCGGGCCGTCCGCGTGCGGTCACCCGTACGGTCGTGCGGTCACGGTCACGGTCACGGTCACGTCGCGGCGAGCGGCCGGACGTCGGCGTCCGGCGCGACCGGGCGGGCCGTGGGCCGGCGGTGCCGGGCGGCGTGCACGAGCAGCCAACCCAGCAGGACCACCTCACCGACGAAGGTGACCCCGGCGACCTGCACCGGATAGTCGGCCGTGACCAGCGGCCCGGCCGAGTCGGCCAGGTAGCCCGCGCCGGCGACCGCCACCAGTGCCGCCACCCAGGTCGGGACGGTGTCCGAGCGCCAGGCCAGCCAGCCGACCAGCAGCAGGTGGACGCCGAACAGCAGCAGCCCCAGGCTCCAGACCTGCTGGAAGCCGGTGAGCCCCGGGTAGCCGTCGGCGCGCAGCCGGTCGGCCCCCGCACCGTCGCGCAGCAGGCCGGCGACGCCGGTCAGGTGGACGATCGCTCCGGCGAGGACGACCGCGTAGCCGGTGCGGCACCACGCCGCGAGCAGGGCGACGGTGGGTTGGGCGTGGTCGAGGAACGCCCGTAGCGCCCAACCGACCAGCACGTCGAGGCAGGCCACCGCGAACAGGGCGACGACGGCCAGGGTGAGCGCGGAGCGCTGGGCGGGCAGCCGGGCGACGGTTGCGGCCGCGTCGCCGGCGAGCAGCGGTTGCACGACACCGAAGTTGGCCCATCCGGCGAGCACCGCCATCAGCAGCAGCCCCGCCCCGGCGGCCAGGGCCGCGCGGTGGGCGTGGGAGTCGTCCGGGCCCGCCATGGCCGCTCCGGTGGCAGCGGGCTCGGCGGCGGTGGCCGGCGGGGCTGCGGCGGCGGTGGGCCCGGCGACGATGGCGGGTGAGGTGGCGGTGGCCGGTGCGAAGCCCCGGACGAGCAGCAGCAGCCCGAAGGCGATCTCGAACAGTCCGCCCGGAGCGGCCGGCGCGACGCCGATCCCCACCCCGGCCAGCTCGGCTGCCGCGCCGGCCGCCAGCAGCGCGTAGCCGGCGGCGCCCCAGCCGGCGAACCACCGGGGCAGCCAGCGTCGCCGGGCCAGCGCCAGGCAGAGCGGCAGGCTGCCCAGCCCCAGCGACAGCATGGCGAGCTGGTAGGCGAGGTCGGCGGCGCCGTCGCCGTACCTGGCGCGCAGCACGAGGCCGGCGGCGAGCAGGAACGCCTCCGCGCCCCGGGCCACCAGGTAACCCCAGGCGACGCCGGGGTGCGACCGGCGCAGCGCCCGGAAGGCCAGTGCGCCGATGGCGGCCACCAGCACGGAGTTGGCCAGCACCAGCGCCACCCCGGCCGGTCGTCCGGCGAGCGCGCTGCCGACGCCGTAGGCGACGAACGCCGACAGGAAGAACGCGCCGGCCCACCGGCCGGCCACACGCAGGGACATCGTCGCCTCCCGAATCTTCGTACTAAGTACGACTTACTTAGTACGGTACGGTGGGCGGTGCAGGCGGTCAACCAGGCGTCAGGGGAGCGACAGGGTGGGCGAACCGGTGCGGCAGCTCAGCCGGGACCGGGTGCTGGGGGCCGCGGTCGCCATCGCCGACGCCGACGGGCTCGGCGCGCTGACCATGCGGTCGCTCGCCGCCGCGCTGCACGCCAAGCCGATGTCGCTCTACCACTACATCCGCAACAAGGAGGAACTGCTCGACGCGCTCGTCGACGGGGTGTTCGCCGAGATCGACCTGCCCCTGGTGGGCGGCGACTGGCGGGCCGAGGTGCGCCGCCGCTGCCTGTCGGCCCGCACCGTCCTGGCCCGGCACCCCTGGGCGCTGACCCTGATCGAGACCCGGACCAGCCCCGGCCCGGCCACCCTGCGCCACCACGACGCCATGCTCGGCGTCCTGCGGGGCGGGGGGTTCTCGCTGCCGATGACGGCCCACGCGTACGCGATCATCGACGCGTACGTCTTCGGGTTCGTGTTGCAGGAGGCGTCGCTGCCGTTCGAGACCGGCGACGCCGCCACCGAGGTCGCCGACGCGATCATGGCGTCGTTCGCGGCGGGGGAGTACCCGCACCTGGTCGAGTTCGCCACCCGGCACGTGAACCAGCCCGGTTACCACTTCGGCGGGCAGTTCACCTTCGGCCTCGACCTGATCCTCGACGCGCTGGCGAACGCGGCGTGACGACCACCGGTGCCGGACGTCCGGACGGGCCGGCCCCGGGAGCCGGGCCGGCCCGTCCGGACAGGACCTACAGGTCCAGCACCAGCCGCTCCGAGCGGCACCGCCCGACGCAGATCATCATGCTGCGCCCGGCCGTACGCTCCTGCTCGGTCAGCAGCGAGTCGCGGTGCTCCGGCGTGCCGGCGAGCACCCGGGTCTCGCACGCGCCGCAGTAACCCTTCTCGCAGTCGTAGGTCAGGCCCGGCACGACCTCGCGCAGCACGTCGATCATGCGACGGTCCCGGGGCACCCGCAGGGTCGCCCCGGTACGCGCCAGGTGCACCTCGAACTCGGTGTTCGCCGCCGGGTCGAAGGCGACCTCCAGGTCGTCCCCGGCGGTGAACCGCTCGACGTGCAACCGCTCCGACCGGCCGGTCGCGGCACAGACCCGCTCCAACGCGTCGATCATCCCGGTCGGCCCGCAGCAGTAGACGGCCGTGTCCGGCCCGGTGGAGTCGAGCAACGCCCCCAGGTCCGGCAGGCCGGCCTCGTCCTGCGGCAGCAGGGTCACCCGGTCGCCGGCGAGCGCCGTCACCTCGTCGACGAAGGCCATCGAGGCCCGGCTGCGACCGCCGTACACCAGCCGGAACGGCACGCCCCGGCGGTCGGCCTCGCGGGCCATCGCCAGGATCGGGGTGATCCCGATGCCCCCGGCGAGGAAGAGGTAGTCGGGGGCGTCGACGAGCGGGAAGTGGTTGCGCGGACCGCGCACCGCGAGGGTGACGCCCGCGCGGGCGAGCGCGTGCAGCTCCACCGAACCGCCCCGGCCGGCGGGCTCCCGCAGCGCCGCGATCCGGTAGTGCCGGGTGTCGTCCGGGTCGCCGCACAGCGAGTACTGCCGGACCCGTCCGGACGGCAACCGCACCTCCAGGTGCGCGCCCGGCGCCCAGGGCGGCAGCTCCGCGCCGGTCGGGTCGGCCAGGCGCACCTCCAGCACCTCGTCGGTGGCGGTGGCGGTGGCCGCCATGACCAGCTCCCGGTCGCCGGTCAGGCTGGCGGTGGGCCGGGTCCCCGCCGCGTCGGCGTCGCGGCGGGGACCCGGGGTGAAGACGGCCGGGATCGCGTCCCAACCGCTCTGGTTGCCCCGGGTGGGATAGGCGACGAGCCCCTCCTCCACCACCCGGAAGTCGGGCAGCCGGGTGAGCACCTGCGTGATCATCTCGCGGAACATCAGCCGGGCCAGGTGCGCTCCGGCGCAGCGGTGGCTGCCGATGCCGAAGCTCAGGTGCCGGGCGGCGTCGCGGTCCAGCCGCAGCTGCTCGGGGTCGGGGAAGACGGCCGGGTCGTGGTTGGCCGCGACCCAGGGGATCAGCACCCGCTCGCCGGCGGTGACCGGGCAGCCGCCGACCTCGGTGTCGGTGCGGACGGTACGGGCCATCGACTGCGACGGGGCGAACACCCGCAGGAACTCGTCGGTGGCGGTGAGCAGCAGGTCGGGGGAGTCGATCAGGCGCTGCCGGTCCTCGGGGTGCCGGCTCAGGTGCACCAGGGTGGAGCCGGTCAGCGAGGTGGTGGTGTCCACCCCGCCCGCGATCAGCAGCCCGATGACCGAGACCAGCTCGTCGGCGGCGAACAGTTCCCCGTCTGGGCGGCGCTGGGCGGCCAGGTAGCTCACCGCGTCGCCGGTCGGCGCGGCCCGCCGCTCGACGATCAGCTCGCGGATGCGCTGGTCGAGGTAGGCCAGGCCGGCGGCCCCGCGGACGGCCCGCTCGCTGCCGGGCCGCGCGGCGAAGATGTCGTGGATCGGGCCGGCGAGCTTGGCCCAGTCGGATTCGGGGAAGCCCAGCCAGTCGAGGGTGACGGCGGCCGGCAGCGGGTTGGTCAGGTCGCGGACGAAGTCCACCGACCCCTCGGCGATGAAGGCGTCCACCACGCGGGTGGTGTGCCGGGCGACCATCGGGGCCAGTTCGGCGACCGCGTCCTGGGTGAGCAGCGGGTTGATCAGGTCGCGGTAGCCGGTCGCGGCGGGCGGGTCCAGCTCGATCGGGTACTGCTCCAGGCCGGGGCCCCGGGGGATGACGATGGCGGTGCCGTCGCCGCCGGCGGTGGACCGGGCGGAGGAGAAGGTGTCGTCGTCGCGGGCGATCCGGACCACGTCGGCGTACCGGGTGGTGTAGACGAAGCCGCCGTGCGCCTCGGTCCGACCGACCGGGCAGGTCTGCCGGAACTCGCGGTAGTAGCCCACCGGGTCGGTGTTGCACTCGGCCGAGTGGTGGTCGAAGGGCGCGGGCCGGTCTTCGGTCGCGGTCTGCGCGGCGGCCGGGGCGGTGCGCTGCTGTTCGGTCATCGGGACGTGCTCCACAGGTGCGGGACGCTGCGCGGTGTTGCCCAGCCGCGCCACTGGGTGTGGGTCTGACACCAAGGGTAATGTCGCTCACATTGCGAGACAATGTTTCACTATGAGATACAGCGATGTCGATGTGGTGGGGGCGTCCCTGCTCAGAGGGTCAGGACGGCCTTGCCGACCTCGCCGGAGCGCAGCGCCGCCACCGCCTCGTTGATCTGCGCGAAAGGGAACCGGGTGATCAGGCGGTCCACCGGGAAGTTGCCGGCGGCGTGCAGGTCAAGCAGCCGCGGCAGGAACACCTGCGGCAGGCTGCTGCCGCCGATGATGCCGGTGATGCTGCGGCCGTTGAGCACGCTGCGCCACTCGAAGCTCATCTGCTCGCTCGGGCCGATCCCGACCACGCCGCACCGGCCGAGCGGGCCGAGCGACTCGACCGCGAGGCGCAGCACGTCCTCCCGGCCGGTGGTGTCGATCGCGACGTCGAAGCCGTGCGGGGCGATCGCGGTCAGCAGTTCGCGCGGGTCGCCGTCGGTGGAGTTCACCCCGTGGGTCGCGCCGAGCAGCCGGGCCGTGTCGAGCTTGCCGGCGTTGACGTCGACGGCGGCGACGACGGCGCAACCGGCCACCCGGGCGGCCAGGATCGCCGCCACGCCCACCGCGCCCGCGCCGAAGACGACGACCGAGGAGCCGACCTCCGGGCGCAGCACGTTGAGTACCGCGCCGGCACCGGTGCCGAAACCGCAGCCGAACGGGCCGACCACGCCCAGGTCGATCTCCTTGCTGATCGGCACCACCGCGCGGGCCGGGGCGACGACGTGACTGGCGAACGACGACTGGCCCAGGAAGTGGCCGTTGACGGGCTGCCCGTCGCGGGAGAGCGCCGTGCTGCCGTCCGGTCGCCGGCCGGTGAAGTTGACCGCGTCGAACCGTCGGCAGTACGCCGGGTTTCCGCCGCGGCACAGCGGGCAGTCGCCGCAGGAGGTGAAGCTCATCGCGACGTGGTCGCCCGGGGAGATCCCGGTGACCCGCTCGCCGACCTGCTCGACCACTCCGCTGCCCTCGTGGCCGAGCACCGCCGGGGTGGGGAAGAAGTTGGCGAACTCCAGGTCGGTCGCGCAGATCCCCACGCTGTGCACCCGGACCAGCACCTCGTCCGGCCCGGGGTCGGCGAGGTCGATCTGCTGGAGGGTGAACGGCCCTCCCGCGTTCTCCAGCACCGCCGCTGTGATCCGCACGCGCCCTCCCTAGTGACTCACAAAGCGAGATTGCATCTTGACATGCGAAACGTAGAGGGTCAAGGATTCGCACATGGCTGACCTGGACATCCCCACTGCCCGCCAGCTCGTCGACGGCGACTGGACCCCCGCCGCCGACGGCGGTGAGCTACCGGTGCTCGATCCCGCCACCCGGGAGCCCATCCAGTCGGTGGCCCGCGCCCGCGCGGTCGACGTCGACCACGCCGTCGCCGCCGCCCGCCGGGCCGCCCCCGGCTGGGCGGCCACCTCGCCCAGCGAGCGCGGCGCGATCCTTTCGCGTTGGGCCGCGCTGATCGGCGAGCACGTCGAGGAACTCGCCGCGTACGAGGCGCGTGACGTGGGCAAACCCCGCTCCGGCGGGCGGCTCAACATGTACATCACCCAGGGCATCGTCGACTACTTCGCCGGAGCCGCCGACAAGCTCACCGGCGTCACCCTGCCCACCCGTACGCCCGACTACTTCGGCTACACCCGGCCCGAGCCGTACGGTGTCTGCGCGGTGATCATCCCGTGGAACGTGCCGGCCGTGCTCACCGCCGCCAACGTCGCCCCGGCGCTGGCCGCCGGCAACACGGTGGTGCTGAAGCCCTCCGAGGTCGCGCCGTTGTCCCCGTTCGCGCTGGCCGAGCTGGGCCGCCGGGCGGGCCTGCCGCCGGGCGTGCTCAACGTGGTCACCGGGCTCGGCCCCGAGGCCGGGGTGGCGCTCACCGGGCACGCCGACATCGACCACATCAGCTTCGTCGGCTCGACGGTGACCGGCCGGTCCGTCATGCGCGCCGCCGCGCAGCACCTCGTCCCGGTCAAGCTGGAGCTGGGGGGCAAGTCCCCGAACGTGGTCTTCGCCGACGCCGACCTGGACGCGGCGATCCCGGCGATCATCGCCTCGATCACCGAGAACGCCGGGCAGAACTGCTACGCCGGCTCCCGGCTGCTGGTCGAGGAGTCGATCCGGGCCGAGGTGGTCGAGCGGGTCGCCGCCGGCATGAAGGCCGTCCGGACCGGCCCCTGGGACCAGGACCTGGACATGGGTCCGCTGGTCAGCCAGGCCCAGTACGAGCGGGTCCGGGGTTTCCTGGCCGAGGCCCCGGCCGCCGGGGCCCGGCTGGTCGTCGGCGGCGAGCCGGCCACCGCCGCGTTCGACGACGGCTGGTACGTCGCCCCGACCGTCTTCGACCAGGTCGACTCGGACATGCGCCTGGTCCGTGAGGAGGTCTTCGGCCCGGTGCTCGCGGTGCAGGGGTTCCGGGGCGTCGACGAGGCGGTGACCCTGATGAACGGCACCGACTTCGGCCTGCTGGCCTGCATCTGGACCAGTGACGTGTCCCGGGCGCTGCGGGTGGCCGGGCTGGTCCGCTCCGGGCAGGTCGCGGTCAACCAGTTCCACGACGCCGGGGTGATCGGCTTTCCGTTCAACATGCAGAAGGAGAGCGGCTTCAGCCGGGGCGGCGGCTACGCGGCGCTGCGCGAGTACACCCAGGAGAAGGCCGTCGCCGTCCGGCTGCTCGCCCGACCGTCGGCGTGAGCCGATCGGGTGAGCTGGCGGCGGCCCGCCCCCGGCTGGCCGTCGCCGCCGCGCCGTCGCCGGCCGCGTTCGCCCAGTGGCTCG
>NZ_JBMDWU010000278.1:0-2188 GCF_048594385.1 Micromonospora sp.
GGGGGGGCACCGGTCGCGGGGCGGGCGGCGCCCCGGCCCGGCTACCGGTGCCCCGGGGGCGGACGACCGCGCGACCGGCCCGGCCGGTGGACGGGTGTTCCGGGCTGGCGAGCCGGCGACGCTCCTCGACCCGGTCCCGCGCGGTGGCCAGTGCCCCCTGCTCGGCGGGGCTGGCCCCGAGCAACCGGATCAGGGTGTCGAAACGCTCCGGCGGGGGCAGGATGTTCCCGGCGAAGTACTCCCCGATCACCCCCCGCGACCAGCCGGTCTTCGCCGCGAGCTGGCGGTAGGTCAGCGGGGTCTCGCCCTGTTGCCGGGCCTCCCGGCGGCGGAGCTGCCGCAGCAGGGCGGCCAGTTCCTGAACGGTGTTTATCCCGGTGTCCAGTGGGGACATCGGGGACGCCGAACGGACTGTCCCGGCCATCGGCTGCCGAGCGCCCGAAGGGACCCGTTGGTCGGTCATACGGCCTCCACCCCCCGGCCATCCGTCGCCCCGGATTGCCGACAGGGGGAGGGTATGACCGGCGGCACAGCGTCGGGTAGGCGACCGCCGATGTATGACAGTTCCATGTCGGTCCGGTTTCGCCTGCCGCCGCCGCCCGGCGTCCGTCCCCCGTCCGTCCGGCACTGTCCGGGGGTGTCCGGTGGTGTCCAGGATGCACTGCCGGACACCACCGGCACCTGCCAATGTCCCCAGGGCGGGTCGAGGCCCGCACCACGAAACCCTGGGGAAGGGGTACGTATGTCTCGTCCACAACCGACGGTGCTGCGGTCGACCGGGCTGCTGCGTCGGGCCGCCGCCGCGGCGTTCGGCGTCACCATGCTCGTCGCGGGGGTGGCCACCGCACCGGCCACCGCCGCGCCCGCTCCCGCCGCCGGGGGCAAGGCGACCGCCGCCGGCTCGTTCATCGACAGCACGCCGGTGCCGGGCGGCTTCGCCTCCTGGAAGGAGCTGCTCGAACTCCAGCAGCGGATGAACAACGCCGCCGCCCGGATCACGAAGATCGCGCAGCGCGACGCGAAGTCCGGTTTCGCCGGTGTGATCGCCGATCCCACCGCCCGGAAGCTGCAGGTCTTCTGGAAGGGCGAGGCACCGGCCGGCCTGGTGGCGACCAGCCGGGCCACCGTGCCGACCGAGGTGCTGCCCGCCGCGTACACCCGACGGGAGTTGGACGTCGCGGCGGCCAAGCTGCGCCGCTCGGCCGGTGACAAGATCACCACGGTCGGGCCGCGGGCCGACGGCGCCGGACTCCTGGTCGGTACGCAGAGCGGCCTGCTCGGCGCGGCCAGCATGGCCGGCGTTCCGGTGACCGTGCAGACCGGGGTCTCCGCCTCCCCCGCCACCCGGTGGGACGACACCGCGCCGTGGTGGGGCGGCGGCGCGTGGCGCAACGCCACCACCGGTGGCGGCTGCTCGACCGGCTTCGGGGTCTTCCAGGGCGGGTCGGCGCGGATGCTCTCCGCCGCGCACTGCGGCAACATCAACAACGCCGCGACCGACCCGACCGGGCAGTCGATGGGCATCGTCGGCACCCGCAACGCCGGCACCGACACCCTGCTGCTGTCGGGCAGCTCAGGCGGTCGGGTCTTCAACAACAGCACCGACGCCAACGGCGCGGTGGTCAGTGAGTTCAGCAACCAGGTGATCGGCGCGCAGGCCAGCCAGGTCGGCAACTTCGTCTGCACCTCCGGGGCGTACTCCGGGACCCGATGCTCGATCAAGGTCAAGGCACGGAACCTGTGCATCAACGTGCGTGACTTCGGCACGGTCTGCGGCCAGGTCCAGGCGGAGAGCACCACCCGCACCAACGCGGTCGGCCAGGGCGACAGCGGCGGCCCGGTGGAGATCGTCAACCCGGCGAACACCCTCCAGGTCTGGGCCACCGGCACCAACACCGCCATCGACGACGGCGGCGCGGCGACCGCCTGCACCGGCTACCGGCCCACCGGCCGGGTCTGCGCGTGGCGGATGTACTACGAGGACATCATCTCCGGGATGGCGGGCGTCGGCGCCTCGGGTGTGATCCTCGGCTGACGGATCCGGTCCCCGGTGAAACGGGGGCTGGCGGAGGAGGGTGGACCGGCGCGACCCCGTGCGCCGGTCCACCCGACGGGGCGGGGGGGGCGCGGGGGCCACGCGACCGACCCGCCGGGGGCGCGGGGCGAGTGGCGGCGGGGGGGACAACCA
>NZ_JBMDWU010000279.1:0-2740 GCF_048594385.1 Micromonospora sp.
GGCGGGCGTTGCGGCAGGCCAAGGGGTTGGCCCGGCTCGCCGGGGCGCTCAGCGCCGCCGACAGCCGGGAGGCGGTGATGGACGTGGTCGGCGCGGTCACCCCCGGTCTGGTCGGCGCGGACGGGGTCCGGGTCGCGGCGGCCACGGCGGGCGCCTGGGAGCTGACGGTGACCGACGACACCGGCACCGGCGAACTGCGGGTCACCGACGACGAGCCGCTGGCCCGCGCGGTACGCGAGGAGACCACCGTGCCACTGCCGGACGGGCTCTGCCTGCCGCTGCGCGACGGTGGCGGCGCGGTGCTCGGAGCGCTGGAGGTGCGCTGGGACGGGCCGGCCGCCGACGAGGAGGCCCGCCGCATCCTGCTCGACGCGGTGGCGGGGCTGTGCAGCCAGGCGTTGCGGCGGGCCGAGCTGACCGCGTCGGCGCGGGCGATGGCGGAGTTCGCCGCCCGGCTCAGCGTCACCCGGTCCACCGGTGAGGCGATCGAGGTGATCCTGGACGCCGCCCCGTCGGCGCTCGGCGCGGCGCTGCCCGGCCTGGCGATGCGCGACGAGGGCCGGCGGGTCCGGCTGTGGCACGCGGAGCTGCCCAGCGGGCTGGTCGCCACCTTCGACGACCTGACCATCGACGACCCCCGGCCGATCGCCCACGCGCTGCGCACCGGGGAACGGATCATCCTGCGCAACCGGGCCGAGTTCGCCGCCCGGCATCCCGGCCTGCCGGACCCGGCCGGCGAGTACGGGATGGTGACCACGGTCGTGCTCCCGCTGCTGGACGCCTCCCGGCGGCCCATCGCCGCGCTGGGTTTCGGCTGGCCCCGGGAACGGGCGCTGCACGACGACGACCTGGCCCTGTTGGACACCGTCGCCGACCTGTGCGAGCAGACCCTGGAGCGGGTCCGGCTGGCCGCCGCCGAACACAACCTGGTGACCCGGCTGGCGGGCCGGCTGCGCACCTCGGCGACGATCGGGCCACCCGGCCTGGAGCTGGCGACCCGCTACCAACCGGCGATGAGCGGCCTGCACCTGGGCGGCGACTGGTACGACCTGGTCGACCTGGACGACGGCCGGCTGGCCGTGGTCGTCGGGGACGTGGTGGGCCACCAGGTCGAGGCGGCGGCCGACATGGCGCAGCTGCGGACGGTGGTGAACACGCTGATCCGCTCCGGGGTGCCGCTGGCCGAGGTGTTCCCCCGGTTGACCGGGCTGCTCGGGGTCGGGTTCCTCGGCACCTGTCTGGCGATGGTGGTCGACCCGGTGGCCGGGCAGGCGCAGGTCGCCCGGGTGGGGCATCCGCATCCGGTGCTGCTGCGGCCGGGTCGGCCGCCGGAGACGGTCTGGACGGGGCACTCGCTGCCGCTCGGGCTGGTCCGTGACCCGGTGCCGGTGACGACCGTGGCGTTCGGCCCGGGTGACCTGCTGGTGGCGTACACCGACGGGCTGGTGGAGCGGCGCGACCAGGCGTACGACGCCGGGGTGACGGCCCTGCACGAGGTGCTCGTGCCGGTGCGGGACCAGCCCGTGGAGGTCATCGCGGACACCCTGCTGACCAAGCTCTCCGGCTCCGACGACGACCAGGCGCTGGTGATCATCCGGCACGCCGGCTGAGTGTCGGTGCCCACATTCGGTCCGGGGGTGTTGCCGACCGCGATCTTCGGGAAAGCCGTCGGGGTGGGTGGCTAGATTTGCCACCGACGACAACGACAGGATCGGGGTACGGCACATGGGGTCCAGCAGTCAGCCCGCGAAGGCGTCAGGCACCTACCGGATCGGCGGCGACCTGCAGGTCGACCGGCTCGGTTACGGGGCCATGCAGATCACCGGGCCGGGGGTGTGGGGCGACCCGAAGGACCCGGCCGAGGCGGTCCGGGTGCTGCGTCGGGCGTACGAGCTGGGCGTCACGTTCATCGACACCGCCGACTCGTACGGGCCGTTCGTCTCGGAGCTGCTGATCAGGGAGGCGCTGCATCCGTACGCCGACGACCTGGTCATCGCGACGAAGGCCGGCCTGACCCGCTCCGGGCCGGGTGACTGGCGGCCGGTGGGGCGGCCGGAATACCTGCGCCAGCAGTGCGAGCTGAGCCTGCGGCACCTGGGCCTGGAGTCGATCGGCCTCTACCAGCTGCACCGGATCGACGCGAAGGTGCCGCTGGAAGATCAGCTCGGCGAGCTGGCCCTGCTCAAGCAGGAGGGCAAGATCCGGCACATCGGGTTGTCCGAGGTGACCGTCGCGCAGATCGAGGCGGCCCAGAAGATCACCCCGATCGTGTCGGTGCAGAACCTCTACAACCTGGCCGACCGCAGCGCCGAGGACGTCCTGGACCACTGCGAGCGCAACGACCTGGCGTTCATCCCGTGGTTCCCGATCGCCACCGGCAACCTGGCCAAGCCGGGCGGCCCGTTGGACGCCATCTCCACCGGCCACGACGCGACCCCCGCCCAGCTCGCGCTCGCCTGGCTGCTGCGCCGCTCGCCGGTCATGCTGCCCATCCCGGGTACGTCCTCGGTCGGTCACCTGGAGGAGAACGTCGCCGCCGCCCAGGTGCAGCTCACCGACGAGGAGTACGACTCCCTGGCCAAGGCCGCCTGACCGTCCCACCGTGCCGCCCCGGGCGCCCGGCACACAACGGGGGCGGTGTAGCGCCATCCCAAGCTGCGGATACCGCTACATCACCCCCGTTGCTGAGCGCCGCCGGGCCGAGCGCCGGCGGAGGTGGGTCAGCCGTCGGGGGTGATCT
>NZ_JBMDWU010000028.1:0-19030 GCF_048594385.1 Micromonospora sp.
AGGTGGTCGCCGAAGCATCAACTGCGTCGTGGCTGCCCTGGCTGCTGTTCGCGCTGCCCGGCGGGGTGCTGGTCGACCGGCTGGACCGGCGGCGGCTGATGGTGGTCCTCGACTGGGTGCGGGTGGTCGCACTGGTGTCGCTGGGTGTGGCGATGCTGGCCGGCCGGGCCGGGATACCGCTGCTGTACGCCGTGCTGTTCGTGGTGAACACCGGTGAGATCGTGTTCCGGTCGGCCAGCCAGGCGATGTTGCCGACGATTGTGCCCACGGCCCGGCTGGAACGGGCCAACGGCTGGCTCGGCGGCGGCACCACCCTGGCTCAGGGGATGCTGGCGGGCCCGCTCGGCGGGTTCCTGTTCGTCCTCGCCGAGAGCCTCCCGTTCCTCGCCAACGCCGGCACGTACGCCCTCAGCGCGGTGCTCGTCGCGCTGATCGGCGGCTCGTTCCGGGGCGGTGGGGACGCCGTCCCGGTGGGCACCCGGTCGATGCGGGCGGAGATCGGCGCGGGCTTCCGGTTCCTGATCGGCCAGCGGCTGCTGCGCGCGATGGCCGGTCTGATCGGCCTGCTCAACCTCACCCTGACGGCCGCGATGGCGGTGCTGGTGCTGTTGGCGACCGAACGTCTCGGCCTGGACTCCGTCGGCTACGGGCTGCTGTTCACCAGCATGTCGGCCGGGGGGCTGCTCGGCGCGGTGGTCGGTGACCGGCTCATCGCCCGGGTCGGCGCGACCTGGACGGTGCGGGTGGGATTGCTGGTGGAGGCGGGGCTGCACCTGGCGTTGGCCGCTTCGACCAGCGCCTGGCTCGTCGGGTTCGCGCTGTTCGCGTTCGGGGTGCACGGTGCCCTGTGGGGGATCGTGTTCCATTCGCTGCGGCAGCGGCTGACCCCGTCGGAGCTGCGTGGCCGGGTCGGTGCGACGACACTGTTCATCGCGGCCGGCGGCAACTGCGCGGGCGCGCTGCTCGGCGGGGTGGTGGCCGGCAGGTTCGGGCTGACCACGCCCTACTGGGCGGGGTTCGTGGTGGCCCTCGTCGTCGCGGTGGGAACCTGGCGGGTGTTCGACCGTGCCGCCGTGGCCGCCGCCTATGCCGGCACGCCGTCCCGACCGGCCGCCGCGCCCGGTGCGGTCACGGGGTGAGGCGGGCGGGGAGCCCACCCGCGCCGTCAGGCGGGGACGGTGAGCACGGTCCGCTCGGCGGCGCTGCGGTGTGCCAGCTCGATCAGTTCCACCGTGCGTACCGCGTCCCGGGGGTCCACCGGCAGCGGTCCGTCGCCGCGTAACGCCGCCTCGACCTGGGCGTAGAAGTCCTGGTAGCGGCCCGGTTCGGTGGGCACCGGGCGGAGGTCGTCGCCCGCGCCGAGCAGGCCGTACCGGTCGGGGGTGACCTCACCCCAGCCGGGTGCGTCGGGCTGGCCGCCGTGGCGCAGCGCGTCCTCCTGCCCGTCGAGGCCGTGGCAGGTGTATCCGGCGCGGTCGCCGAGCACCCGTAGCCGGGGGCCGAGCTGGGCGGTGACCGCGCTCATCCACAGGTGGGAGCGGACCCCGCCGACGTGGGTGAGCGCCACGAACGCGTCGTCGTCGACCTGCGCGCCGGGGCGACGCCGGTCCACCTCGGCGTAGACGGTGTCGACCGGCCCGAACAGCTGCACGGCCTGGTCGACGAGGTGCGCGCCGAGGTCGTAGAGGACCCCACCGGCGTCGGCGGGGCTGCCGCCCTCCCGCCAGCCGGCCCGGATCTGCGGCCGCCAGCGTTCGAAGCGGGACTCGAACCGGGTCACCCGGCCGAGCGCGCCGTCCTCGACCAGCCGTCGTACGGTGCGGAAGTCGCCGTCCCACCGGCGGTTCTGGAACACGGTCAGCGCGACGCCCCGGCGGTCCGCCTCGTCGACCAGCGCGCGGGCGTCGGCGCT
Organism: Micromonospora sp.; assembly: GCF_048594385.1. Classification (NCBI taxonomy): domain Bacteria; kingdom Bacillati; phylum Actinomycetota; class Actinomycetes; order Micromonosporales; family Micromonosporaceae; genus Micromonospora; species Micromonospora sp. The sequence continues at coordinate 1,913 of NZ_JBMDWU010000028.1, forward strand.
GGTGGCGGCGAGCGGCTTGTCCACCACCACCGGCAGCCCGGCGGCGAGCGCCGCCCGGGCGTGGGTGACGTGGGAGCTGTTCGGGGTGGCCACCACCACCAGGTCGAGGGCGTCCGGGTCGGCCCACAACGCCCCGGCGTCGTCGACGACCCGGGCGTCGGGGTGCTCGTCGGCCACCTGCTGCCGGCGCTGCGGGTCGGCGGTGACGACGGCGGCCAGCCGTAGCCCGCCGGTGGCGGCGATCAGCGGGGCGTGGAACACCCGGCCGGCGACGCCGTAGCCGAGCAGTCCGACCCGCAGGGGGTGCCGCGTGCCGTCCGTCATGCTGGTTCCCCGATCGTTGCCGCCGGTGGTCCGGTCCCCACCGAACCTACGCGCCGGTCGGTGCGGGTCCGGTGTCAGGCCGGCGTCGGGTCGGTCACCCAGCCGGCGACCAGCACCAGGCCGGTGGGGCGGTGCACGGCGAGGAAACCGAACGGGCGGTCCACGTCGAGGCGTACCCGGCGCCGCCGGACGGTGGCGCGGGGTGCCGCGCCGCCGGCCCGCATGGCCAGGGCGGTGACGGCGGCGGCCCGCAGGCCGGTGGCGGTGAACTCGGCGCGGGCGCTCTGCCGGGCGTCGGAGACCGACAGGCGGGGGCTGATGTCGGGGAAGTGGTCGCCGTCGCGGGCGGCGGTGGCGAGGCCGAACAGGTCGGCGTGGTCGAGCAGGTCGTGCTCGCCGGTCACGGTGAACCCGACGGTACGTACCAGCAGCTCCGGCCGGTCGTCGTGCCCGTCGACGGTGTCCTCGGTGACGCCGGGCCCGGCCGGTGCGGGCAGGGTCGCCGGGTGGTCGAGCGCGTGGATCGCGGCGGGGAGCACCCGGGCGGCGGGTTGCCCGGGCGGGCCGAGGGCGAGCAGCACGTCGACGTCGGCGTCCCCGGTGACGGTGAGCAGGCTGACCGGGCCGGCGGCGGTGTCGGCGACCCGCAGCGCCGTCGGGTCGCCGCCGCCCCGGTGCAGTCCGGCCAGGGTGCGGCCCTGCCACGGCCCGGTCGCCGGTCGGCAGGGGGCGGGGTGGAACGGGGTTGCCCAGTCGACGAGCACACTCAGCGCGGTGGCCAGCACCAGCGCGGTGCCGGGGCCGACCGGGACGGGCATCCGGGGGACCAGGCCGTCGGTGTGGTCGTGCGCCCACCGGTCGAGACGCGGCTGGTCGACGGTCGGGTCGCCGGTCAGCTCGCCCCGGGTCGAGGCGTCCACCTCGGTCAGCCACCGGTGGCCCAGGGGCAGTCCGGCCCGGGACCAGAAGCCCGCCGCGAGGCGGGTGGTGGGGGAGTCGACCGGGGTGGCCGGGGTGGGGGCGACGGCGTGCAGTTCGGTGCGGGCCGGGCCGGTGGCGTACCGGGCGAGCAGGGCGAGCAGCGGGTACGCCCCGGCGCCGGACAGGACGGTCTGCCGGTCGTCCAGGCGGGCCGCCCAGCGGGCGGTGAGGGCGTTGGCGGGCGGGCTCATGGGGCGGCAGGCTACCCGGCGCACCCTGTCGGGTCCCCGCCCGGCGTGGTGCGGTGGGGTCGGTGCGGCCGGCCGGCGGTGGTGTGACAGCGTGGCCGGGTGGGTGTACGCGAGTTCGACCTGGCCGTCGTCGGTGGTGGTGGGGCCGGTTCGCTGGTGCTCGCCGCGTTGGCCCGGCACGAACTGCCGGGGTTGCGGGTCGCCGTGGTGGACCCGGTGCGCAAGCGCGGCCAGGACCGCACCTGGGCGTTCTGGGGCGCTCCCGGCGGCGATCTGGAGCCGATGCTCAGCGCCAGCTGGTCGCGGGTGGAGGTGGCCACCCCGGCGGCGACCCGGGTGCTGGAGCTGACCCCGCTGCGGTACGCGATGCTGCGTTCCGCCCCGGTCTACGAGCGGGCCGCCGAGGCGGAGCGGCGGCTCGGTGCGACCCGCCACGACGTGGCGGTGGGCGCGCTCGACGACGACGGTACGGCGGTGACGGTGCGTGACACCGACGGTCGGGCGGTGCTGCGCGCCGGTTGGGTGCTCGACTCGCGTCCGCGCCCGCCCCGCCGGCCCGGCCGGACGGCCTGGTTGCAGCACTTCCGGGGATGGTGGTTGGAGTCGTCGACGCCGGTGTTCGATCCGGGGCGGGCGGTGCTGATGGACTTCCGCACCCCGCAGCCGACCCGGGGGGTGTCGTTCGGCTACGTGCTGCCGGTCAGCGACCGGTACGCGCTCGTCGAGTACACCGAGTTCTCCCCGACGGTGCTCACCGACGCGGGCTACGACGCCGGCCTGCGCGGCTACGCGGGGCTGCTCGGGCTGGACCTGGCGGCGTTGACGGTGCGGGAGGTGGAGGACGGGGTGATCCCGATGACCGACGCGCCGTTCGACGGCCACCCGTCGCCACGGGTGGTGCGCCTGGGCACCGCCGGTGGGGCGACCCGCCCGTCGACCGGGTTCACCTTCTCGGCGATGCACCGACAGGCCGGGCAGGTCGCCGCCGCGCTCGCCGCCGGTCGTCCGCCGGTGCCCCGGCCGGCGTACCCGGGGCGGCACCGGTGGATGGACGCGGTGGCGTTGCGGGCGTGGGACTCCGGCGCGGTGGGCGGGCCGGAGTTCTTCGACCGGCTGTTCGACCGGAACCCGGCGTCGCGGGTGCTGCGGTTCCTCGACGGCGCGACCGGCCCGGCGGAGGACGTGGCCCTGATGCGGTCGAGTCCGCTGCTGCCGATGACCTCGGCGGTGGTCGGTGACGCGGTGGGCCGGCTGCGCGCCCGGCTGACCCGGCGCTGAGCGGGGGCGTCGGTCAGCCGGCGGCGCGGACCGTGTCGCGGACCAGCGTCCGCAGGCCCTCCATCGGGTCGCCGTCGTTCGCGCCGAGCCGGTTGCGGGTCGCCGCCACCGACAGGCCCAGCTCCGGGTACGCGTAGGCGAGGCTGCCGCCGCTGCCGGAGGTGCCGAACGAGCCGTCGTCGTCGACGGTGTAGCCGAGGCCGAACGCCATCTCCTGCCCGAACACCCATTCGACGCCCCGGACAGCCACCGCGCTGACCTGGCGCAGCCGGTCGGCGGAGATCAGGCGTACCCCGTCGACGTCGCCGATGAGCGCGGCGTAGAGCCGGGCGGCGGCGCGGGCGGTGAGGGTGCCCACGGCGGGCACGTCGGCGCGCAGCACGTCGGGTCGGCTGCCGATGCCGGCGTCGGGGCGGACGGCCGGTGGGGCGACGGCGTCGAAGTGCGGCAGGTTGGCGGAGGCGAACGCCATCAGGTCGGCCAGGCCGTTGTCCTCCAGGGTGGCCAGCCGGGGCAGGTCGGTGTCGGGTACCCCGAGGAACAGTTCCCCGGTGACGCCCAGCGGGGCGGCCACGTCCTCGGCGAGCACGGTGGAGATCGTCCGGCCGGTGACCCGGCGGACCACCTCGCCGACCAGCCAGCCGTACGTCCAGGCGTGGTAGGCGATCTGTTCGCCGGGCGCCCAGCGGGGCACCGCGTCGGCGACGAGGGCGCACATCCGGTCCCAGTCGGTGAAGTCGGCGGGGGTGACGTCGGCGGGCAGGGCGGGCACCCCGGCGGTGTGGGTGAGCACGTGCCGCAGGGTGACGGTGTGCTTGCCGTGCCGGGCGAACTCCGGCCAGGCGTCGGCGACGCGCAGGTCGTAGTCGAGCCGGCCGGCTTCGGCGAGGACGTGCACGACGCTGCTGGTCAGACCCTTGCCGGTGGAGACGCTGAAGATCGGGGTGTCGGCGGTCAGCGGCCGGCCGGTGGTGGTGTCGGCGGTCCCGACGGTCTCGTCGACGATCAGGCGGCCGTGCCGGTAGGCCGCCACCTGCACGCCTGCCTCCCGGCCGGAGTCGACGAGCGTGTGGATGGTCCGGCGTACCTCGGCCCGTAGGGCGTCCCCGTCGTTGGTCACGGTCGCCGACTCTGCCAGAGCCGGCCCGGAGCCGCCGCCGGTTTTCCGGCCGGTGGCGGGGCGCGTCCGTGTCCCTGCGGCGGGGGCCCGGTGGGGTGCCGGTAGGTTCGGCGGCATGGTGGACGGGGTCGTGGAGATCTGGACCGACGGGGCGTGCAGTGGCAACCCGGGGCCGGGGGGTTGGGGTGTGCTGCTGCGCTACGGCGGGCACGAGCGGGAGCTGTGTGGTGGCGAGGCCACCCCGACCACCAACAACCGGATGGAGCTGACCGCGGCGATCGAGGCGTTGGAGGCGCTGACCCGGCCGACCACGGTGCGGCTGCACACCGACAGCACGTACGTGCGCAACGGCATCACCAGTTGGCTGGCGTCGTGGAAGCGCAACGGGTGGCGTACCGCGGCGAAGCAGCCGGTGAAGAACGCCGACCTGTGGCAGCGGCTGGAGGCGGCCTGCACCCGGCACGAGGTGAGCTGGCACTGGGTGAAGGGGCACAACGGTCACCCGGAGAACGAGCGCGCCGACGCGCTGGCCAACCGGGGGATGACGCAGGCGCGGGCGGCGGTGGGCGTCTCCCGCTGAGCGCCGGACCCCCGCGCGCCGACGCGCACCGCGCCCGCCGCGACCGCGTCGGGGCCGACCGGTGGCGCGCTACTCGGTGGGCGGGTGGGCGGCCTCCTCCTCGGCGGGGTCGCCCGCGCCGGAGACGGCGGCCACGTCGTAGCCGGCGCGGCTGGTCTCCCGGGCCGACCGGTGCTCCTCGGCGGGCAGGTCGGCGAAGTCGTCGCCGGTGTCCCCGCCGTCGCCCAGCGACTCGCCCGGCGGGCGCAGCGACGCCTCGTACGCCGGCACGCCGTTCGGCTCGTCGGTGTCGGCCCGGTCGGTGCGTGGTTGTTCCGTCATGCCGACCTACCTGCCCGCCCTACCGCCCGGCAAACCCACCCGCCGGGGCGCGGCCACGCCGGTCGCCGTCAACGGCGGGGGCTGTCAGCGGCGGGGGCGGCGCGGGCGGCGGGTCGGGGTGAGCGGCACCACCGTGGTCCAGTGCACGGGGCGGCGCAGCCGTGCGGGCAGGCTAGTGTGCCGGTCGCCCCGGGCCGCCTCGAGCTGGGACTGGTGCAGGAACAGGGTGTCGGACAGGTCCGCCCCGCGCAGGTCCGCGCCGCGCAGGTCGGCCCCGGTGACGTCGGCCCGGCGCAGGTCGGCCCCGCGCAGGTCCGCACCGAGCAGCCGGGCTCCGCGCAGGTTCGCACCGCGCAGGTCCGCGCCCCGCAGGTCCGCGCCGAGCAGCAGCGCGCCCCGTCGGTCGGCCCCGCCGGTGCCGGCGCGGGCGGCGTCGCTGGCCGCCGCGAGCAGCGGGTTCACCCGGTCGCGGTGGGCGTCCACGTCGACGGTGGAAAGCTCCTGCGGCGTGCCGCCGGCCCGCGCGTCGGTGGCGTCGCGGGCGGCGCGCAGCTCGTCGTGCAGCGGGCCGGCGGGGGTGAGGGTGAGCGCCTCGGTGAGATACCAGAGCAGCTCGTGCAGGGGTCGGGTGACGGTGAACGCGGCGAACATGCCGGCGGCGGTGGCCGGGTCGGTGCGCCAGTCCCGGCCGGCGAAGGTGACCTGGCTGACGCGCTGGCCGGCGCCGAAGCAGTCGAACACGACGCAGCCGGGGTAGCCGCGGTCGCGCAGCTCGTCGTGGATGCCGCAGCGGGAGTCGACGCGCAGGTGGTGGCAGGGGCGGCCGGCGGGCTTGTCCCGGGCGAAGTCGGCGGAGGCGGCGAACGCCGGGGCGACGCAGCACAACCCGACACAGCGGGCGCAGTCCGCCCGCAGCCCGGTGGTGTCGGCCATGCTGTCCGTCGTCTCCCTCGTCCGGTGGTCGTCTCCGGTGCCGGCCCCGCGTCCGGGCCGGTCCGCCCCGGCCATTGTCCGCCGGGCCCCGGCCCGCCGACTGGGAGGGTCCCGCCCGCCGACCGGGGCGACGGGTACGGCCGGGCGTTCCGGATGCACGGGAGGGTCGGCGGCACCCGCCGCCCCGGGAGGGTGGGATAGGGTCCGGTGACCGCCTCGGACCCGGGAGATGCGATGCCCACCGACCACGTCGACGTGCTCATCGTCGGCGCGGGGTTGTCCGGTGTCGGTGCCGCCTGCCACCTGCGGCGCACCTGCCCCGACACGACGTACGCGGTGGTCGAGGCGCGGGACGCGATCGGCGGCACCTGGGACCTGTTCCGCTACCCCGGCATCCGCTCCGACTCGGACATGTTCACCCTCGGCTACGCGTTCCGCCCGTGGACCGCGCCGCAGGCCATCGCCGACGGCGACACCATCCTGCGCTACGTGCGGGAAACCGCCCGGGAGTACGGCGTCGAGGAGCACATCCGGTTCCGTCACCGGGTGCGCCGCGCCGAGTGGGACAGCACCACCGCCCGCTGGACGGTCCACGTGCACCGCGACGACACCGCCGAGGACATCGTCCTGACCTGCGGTTTCCTCTTCTCCTGCACCGGCTACTACCGGTACGACGCCGGCTACACCCCCGACTTCCCCGACGTCGGGCGGTACACGGGTCGGCTGGTGCACCCGCAGCACTGGCCCGACGACCTCGACCACACCGGCCGACGGGTGGTGGTGATCGGCAGCGGGGCCACCGCGGTGACCCTGGTGCCGGCGCTGGCGCGGCGGGCCGGGCACGTCACCATGCTCCAGCGTTCCCCCACGTACGTGATCGCGTTGCCGGCCCGGGACCGGCTGGCCGACGTGCTGCGCCGCCGGCTGCCCGCCCGCGCCGCCCACCGCCTGGTACGCGCCAAGAACGTGCTGTTCGGCACCGTCAACTACCAGCTCGCCCGACGTGCGCCCCGAACGGTGCGGGCGTTCCTGCGGCGGGCCGCAAAGGGCCGGCTGCCCGCCGGGTACGACGTGGACCGGCACTTCTCGCCCCGCTACGACCCGTGGGACCAGCGGCTGTGCGTGGCACCCGACGGTGACCTGTTCGACGCCCTGTCCACCGGCCGCGCCTCGGTGGTCACCGACACCGTCGACGCGTTCACCCCGGACGGCGTCCGGCTCGGCTCCGGGGCGGAGCTGCCCGCCGACATCGTGGTCACCGCCACCGGGCTGCAACTGCTCGCCCTCGGCGGGATGACCCTCACCGTCGACGGCGTCGACGTCGACCTCGGCGCGACGGTGGCGTACAAGGGGATGATGCTCTCCGGGGTGCCGAACTTCGCGTTGACCATCGGCTACACCAACGCCTCGTGGACGTTGAAGGCCGACCTGGTCGCCACCTACGTGTGCCGGCTGCTGCGTCACCTGGACGCCACCGGCCAGCAGGTCGTCACCCCGGTCGCACCAGCCGACGGCGACCTGTCGCCGCTGATCGACCTGCGGTCCGGGTACGTGCTGCGCAGTGTGGACACGCTGCCCCGGCAGGGTGCCCGCGCGCCGTGGCGGCTGCACCAGAACTATCCCCGCGACGTCGTGCTGATGAAACACGGTCGGCTCGTCGACGAGGGGGTGCGTTTCTCCCGGGCGACCGCCGACACCCCGGTCGGCTGAGCCCGTTCCCACCGTCCTATCGTCTCTTTCCCGCAGCAAGGAGGCCGCGTGCGTAACTTCGACTTCACGGCCGGGACCGCCGTGGTCACCGGTGCCGCCAGCGGAATCGGTGAGGCCCTCGCCCACGGGCTGGCCCGCCGCGGCAGCGACCTGGTCCTGCTCGACCGCGACGGCGACCGGCTCGACGCGGTGGCCGCCGCGGTCCGCGTCGCGCATCCCGGGCGTCGGGTCGACACCCACCTGGTCGACCTGGCCGACCTGTGCACCACCGCCCGGGTGGCCGAGGAGGTCATGGCCCGGCATCCCCGGATCCGGCTGCTGGTCAACAACGCCGGGGTGGCCCTCGGCGGCCGGTTCGACCAGGTCACCATGGACGAGTTCCACTGGGTCGTCGACATCAACTTCCGGGCCCCGGTGCAGCTCACCCACGCCCTGCTGCCGGCGTTGCGGGCCGAACCCGGCGCGCACCTGGTCAACGTGTCCAGCCTGTTCGGGCTGATCGCCCCGGCCGGGCAGGCAGCCTACGCGGCCAGCAAGTTCGCCCTGCGGGGCTTCACCGAGGCGCTGCGGTACGAGCTGGCCGACGACGGCATCGGGGTGACGTCGGTGCACCCCGGCGGCATCGCCACCCGCATCGCCCGCAACGCCCGGGTCGGCAGCGGGGTGCCCCGCGAGGAGTTCGACGCGGCGCGACGGCAGTTCGAGAGGCTGCTGTCCATCCCGCCCGGACGGGCCGCCGAGGTGATCCTGCGCGGGGTCGAACGTCGTCGCGGCCGGGTGCTGATCGGCTGGTCGGCGAAGCTGCCCGACCTGCTTGCCCGGGTCGCGCCCGGATCGCACGGCCGGCTGGTCGCCGCCGGGGTCCGGCTCGTCGGTGGTCCGGGCCCGCGGTCCGCGCCGGCGGCCCGGGTGGCGGCCCCGGTGCCGACGGAACTACCCGCCGGTGAGGTCGCCTGACCCGGGTCCGGGCACGACGCCCCCGACCGCGACGGTGGCGGCGGCGGAGGGCCGGTCAGGGCGGGTTGCTGCCCCGCTTCTCCTCCTGCGCCAGCACCGCCTCCCGCAACTCCGGGTCGTCGCGGGCGGCCAGTTCCGCGGCGAGCCGGGGATCACCCACCAGCCGCTCCCGGTTGCGATGCAGGAACGCCGCGAACCCGCCGGTGTACGGGCAGGCGAGATCACCGAGTTCCCGGTCCGGCTGGTAGCGGCAGCCGGTGCAGTAGTCGCTGATCTCGTCGATGTACCGGCCGTCCACGGCGTACGGGCGGGTGTCCACCCGGGCCAGGTCGGCGTACTGGCTCATGCCGAGCACTGTCGTGTTCATCACCCATTCGGCGCCGTCGACGAAGCTGCGCTGGAACCAGTCGACCAGTTCGGTCGGCCGCCAGCCGCGCTGCAACGCGTGGTTGCCGAGCACCAGCAGCCGCTGGGCGTGGTGTACCCAGGCCCGGTCCCGGACCCCGGCGAGCACGTCGGCCAGGCAGCGCGCCTCCACCGCGTCGGCGTCGAGGTCCTCGAACCACTGCGGCAGCGGTTCGGTCGCGGCCAGCCAACCGGTGCCCCGGTAGGGCGGGTCGACGTACCAGTAGAGCTGCCAGAGGAACTCCCGCCAGCCGAGCACCCCCCGGACGAACGCCTCCACCGAGGCCAGCGGGGCGTCACCCGACCGCCACGCCGCCTCCGCCCGGGACACGGCCGCCGCCGGGTCGAGCAGCCCGAGGTTGAACGCGGCAGAGAGCATCCCGTGCGCCAGCACCGGGTCCTCGGCGCTCATCACGTCGCCGTAGCGGCCGAACGCGGGTAGCCGGTACCGCAGGAAGTGCGCCAGCCGGTCCTCGGCCTCGACGGCGGTGGCCGGATGGGAGCGGGGGGCGTCCCGGCCGACGAACCGCACCCCGTCGCGTTCCCACCGGTCCAGGTCGGCCCGTACCCCGGCGTCGATGTCGTCCTCGACGATCGGCGGTGGGGGTGGCACGTCCAGGGTGCGTCCGGCCGGGGCGCCGCGGTCACCGTCGGTCGGGCCGGGACCGGTGAGCACCCCGTGGCGGCGCTTGGCGTACCGGTAGAAGTCGACCATCCGCAGCGGCCCGCGCCGGGGCCGGTCCGCCCAGTCGGCGAAGTCCGCCCGGTCGGTGACGAAACCCCGGGGCGGCAGCACCGTCAGCCCCGGCACGGACCGGACGAAGTCCCGGGCCGCCCGGGTGCTCGGGTGGCAGACCTCGACCGGGCCGTCGACGGCCGCCAGGGCCTCCCGGAACGTCGCGGTGCGCAGCAGCACCGCCCGGTCGCCGAGTTCGGCGGCGCGGTGGCGCAGCGCGCTGAGGATCAGGTGCGCCTTCTGCCGGTGCAGCCGCCGACGCCGGAACAGGTCGGCGACCTCGACCAGCAGCACCGGTTGCCGGTCGTCGTCGAGGAAGTGCGGCCCGAGTTGATCGGCGAGCAGCCACCGGCGGGGAGACATGCGTCGATTGTGCCCGCCGTCCGGTCACCCCACGTGCCGGGGTCGAGCGGTCGCGGTGATCGCCCCTGCCCGCCCGCCCGGCGACCGCTCCTTCCGTCCGACAGTGGCGCGGGCCACCGGCGTCGCACCCGCCGCCGCCCGCCCCGCCGGCCCCGACGCACCATGGTGGTATGACGGATAGCCGTACGCGGATGTTCCCGTGCCGGAGCACCACGCGGACCAGCGGGTTTCCGGCCCGGTACGGCGGGCACGTCGACCGCGCCGGCGCGCCTGACGCCGGCCCGGCCCACCGGTGAGCGTCCTCCCCGCGCCCACCGTCCGGCGGGCCACCGTGGTCTGGGCGTTGGCCGTCACCGCCTACCTGGCGGCGGTGTTCCACCGCAGCTCCCTCGGGGTGACCGGGGTGGAGGCCACCCACCGGTTCGCCATCAACGCCTCCGCGCTGGCCGTCTTCTCGGTCGCCCAGCTCGTCGTCTACGCGGCCATGCAGATCCCGGTCGGCGTGCTGTTGGACCGGTACGGTTCCCGCCGGCTGCTGCTGGCCGGCGGCACGCTGATGGTCGCCGGGCAGCTCTGCTTCGCCGTCGCCACCGACGTCCGGCTCGCCGTCGCCGCCCGGGTGCTGGTGGGCCTCGGCGACGCGATGACCTTCATCAGCGTGCTGCGGATCGTCGCGTTCTGGTTCCCGGGGCGCCGCAACCCGCTGCTGGTGCAGCTCACCGGCACCGTCGGTCAGCTCGGTGCGATCCTCGCGGCGGTGCCGCTGGTGGCGCTGCTGCACCGGGCCGGTTGGACCCCGGCGTTCCTGGTCGCCGCCGGGTTGGGGGCGACGACGGTGCTGCTGGTGCTCGTCGCCGTCCGGGACGCCCCGCACGTCGGGCCGGGGGCCGCCGTGACCCCCGACCTGTCCGTGGTGCGGCGGGAACTCGCCGCCGCCTGGGCCCAGCCGGGCACCCGGCTGGGCCTGTGGACGCACTTCGTCGCCCAGTTCTCCGGGGCCGTCTTCGCGCTGCTGTGGGGGTACCCGTTCCTGGTGCAGGGGCAGGGGCTGACGCCGACGGCCGCCGCGTCCCTGCTCAGCCTGATGACGGTCGGGACGCTGGTCGCCGGGCCGGTGGTCGCCCACCTGTGCGCCCGGCACCCGTTCCACCGCTCGGCGCTGGTCCTCGTGGTCACCGCGGCCAGCGCCGCGGTCTGGGCGGTCGTGCTGGCCTGGCCGGGCCGCTCGCCGCACTGGCTGCTGGTGGTCCTGGTGCTGGTGCTGGCCCTGGGCGGCCCCGGCGCGGTGATCGGCTTCGACTACGCCCGCACGTTCAACCCGGTGCACCGCATCGGCAGCGCCACCGGCATCGTCAACGTCGGCGGGTTCGTCGCCTCGATCGTGCTGGTGCTGGCGATCGGGGTGGTGCTGGACCTGACCACCCCGGCCGGCGCGTCGGCCCCGCCGCTGTCGGCGTTCCGGTGGGCGTTCGCCGTGCAGTACCTGCTCTGGGCGTTGGGTGCGGTCCAGGTGCTGCGGTACCGCAACGCCGCCCGGCGACGACGCGTGCAGGCCACCGACGCCGGGCGGGTGGCGACGCCGGAGGCGACGGTGTGCGTACCGCCGGGGGAGCCGGCCGACGGTGGGGGTGAGCGGGCGGCGGGCGGCGAGTCCGGCGGACCGATGGGTCGGGCGGCATGATCGCGGTAGGTTCGGCGGTGAGCGGGACCCATCCGGCCGTCGGGCCGGCAGGCAGGGAGGACACAGCGTGAGCCAGGAAGTCCGGGGCGTCATTTCACGGAGCAAGGGCGCTCCGGTCGAGGTCACCACCATCGTGGTGCCCGACCCGGGGCCCGGCGAGGCGGTGGTGCGGGTGCAGTCCTGCGGGGTCTGCCACACCGACCTGCACTACCGCGAGGGCGGCATCAACGACGACTACCCGTTCCTGCTCGGCCACGAGGCGGCCGGGGTGGTGGAGCAGCTGGGCGAGGGCGTCACCGACGTCGCGCCCGGTGACTTCGTGGTGCTCAACTGGCGTGCCGTCTGCGGGCAGTGCCGGGCCTGCCGCCGGGGCCGGCCGTGGTACTGCTTCAACACCCACAACGCCGCCCGCAAGATGACCCTCACCGACGGCACCGAGCTGACCCCCGCCCTGGGCATCGGCGCGTTCGCCGAGAAGACCCTGGTCCACGCCGGCCAGTGCACCAAGGTCGACCCGGCGGCCCGGCCCGCCGCCGTCGGGCTGCTGGGCTGCGGGGTGATGGCCGGCCTCGGCGCGGCCATGAACACCGGGCAGGTCACCCGGGGTGACTCGGTGGCCGTCATCGGCTGCGGCGGGGTCGGCGACGCGGCGGTCGCCGGGGCCGTCCTGGCCGGCGCGACCACGATCGTCGCGGTGGACACCGACGGCCGCAAGCTCGACTGGGCGCGGAAGTTCGGCGCCACCCACCCCGACGACGCCTCCGCCGAGGACGCCGTCGAGGCGATCCGGGCCGCCACCGGCGGCTTCGGCGCGGACGTGGTGATCGACGCGGTGGGCCGGCCGGAGACCTGGAAGCAGGCGTTCTACGCCCGGGACCTCGCCGGCACCGTCGTGCTGGTCGGGGTGCCCACCCCGGAGATGACCGTCGACCTGCCGCTGCTGGACGTCTTCGGCCGGGGCGGCGCGCTGAAGTCGAGCTGGTACGGCGACTGCCTGCCCAGCCGGGACTTCCCGCTGCTCACCCAGCTCTATCTGCAGGGCCGGCTCGACCTGGACGCCTTCGTCACCGAGGAGATCGCCCTGGACGAGGTGGAGGAGGCGTTCCGCCGGATGCACCACGGGGACGTGCTGCGGTCGGTGGTGGTGTTCCCGTGACCGCCCGGATCGACCACGCCGTCACCTCCGGCACGTTCTCCCTCGACGGGCAGACCTTCGACGTCGACAACAACGTCTGGGTCGTCGGCGACGACACCGAGTGCGTGGTGCTGGACGCCCCGCACGACGTGGCCGCGATCCGTCGGGTCGTCGGCGACCGGCGGGTGGTGGCGATCCTCGCCACGCACGCCCACGACGACCACGTCCGGGTCGCTCCCGACCTGGCCAAGGCCACCGGCGCACCGATCCTGCTGCACCCCGCCGACCGGGTGCTGTGGGATCTGGTGCATCCCGGGCTGGCCCCCGACGGGGAGCTGACCGACGGGCAGGAGATCACCGTCGGGGACACCGTCCTGCGGGTGCTGCACACCCCCGGGCACAGTCCCGGCGCGTGCAGTTTCCACGCCCCGGCGCTGGGTGCGGTGTTCACCGGCGACACCCTGTTCGCCGGGGGACCGGGGGCGACGGGGCGGTCGTACAGCGACTTCGCCACGATCGTCGAGTCGATCCGTACCCGGCTGCTCACCCTGCCGGCGGACACCGTGGTGCACACCGGGCACGGCGACGACACCACCGTCGGCGCGGAGGCCCCCCACCTGCAGGAGTGGCTGGCCCGCGGCCACTGACCGGCGGGCACCGCCCGCCGTCGTACTGTCGCCGATACGGCGGTATCCGAACGTCCGGATACCGCCGTATCGGCGTTTTCGCGCCGCGTGACCGGTTTCGGGGATGAGTCGGGCCACAGCCCGAGCTGGCCTACGCATTTCCGGAATGACGGACAGGGGCGGTGGGTTGTGTTCCCCGTACGCCGGTCACCACACCTCCGGCCGGCGGGGCACTTCCCCCGAGGCCCGCTCACCCCGGAGCGCGTCGCCACGATCGAAAGGGCAACCATCGTGAAGCTGGACTTCACCCGATGGCTCCCGGCCATCGCGAAGGACCGCAAAACCGCACTGAGCATCGCCGGCGTCGCCGCCCTCGGCGGCCTGGCGTTCGGACCGGCCGCCGTGGCCGCCCCCGTCACCAGCGGCCCCCACGAGGGGGCCCGTGCCGCGATCGACCTGGCCACCGGCAAGGGCCGGCAGGGCGTCACCGTCGAGTCCGGCCTGACCACCGGCACCCCCACCACCGAGGTGCCGGCCGGCAAGCCGAGCACCGACGACCTCATCCCGCGCGGCGTCGAGGGCGCCCAGTCCCGCGTCCCGCTCGACGACGCGCAGCTCGCCAACGCCAAGGAGATCATCGCCGAGGCCAAGCGCAGCGGCGTGGGCGAGCGCGGCGCGGTGATCGGCGTGGCCACCTCGCTGCAGGAGTCGAAGCTGTACAACCTGGGGCACCTCGGCGCGTACAACGACCACGACTCGCAGGGCCTGTTCCAGCAGCGCCCGTCGTCGGGGTGGGGCACGCCCGAGCAGGTCACCGACCCCCGGTACGCCTCCCGGGCGTTCTTCGGCGCGTTGAAGAACGTGCACGGGTGGCGGGACCTTCCGCTGACCACCGCCGCGCAGACCGTGCAGGTCTCGGCGTACCCGTACGCGTACGCCCAGTGGGAGCAGCAGGCGGCGGACATCGTCCAGCAGCTCTGGTGACCCACGACCGGCCGGTCCCCTCGACTGGGGCCGGCCGGTCGGCGTCTGTCCGGGTCAGGCCGGGGCGTCCTCCCGGCGCAGCTTCGCCGACCCGACGCCGACGGAGAACCCGGCGGCCCACCGGCTCGCGCTGTCGGCCCGGGTCCGGTCGAGCAGGTGGTACCAGTCCATCCGGCAGCGCTGTGGGGTCACCTCCAGCACGCCGTAGCCGTGCCCGTCCAGCTCCGTCCACTTCACGTGCGGGTTCGTCGAGCGCAGCAGGGTCGCGCCGAGCAGGCTCAGCCCGTTGCCGGCCGGCAGCCCGAGGACGTCGTCGAGGTTGTCGCTGGTCACCGAGGGCACCACGAACTCGGCGGCGGCCGGGTTGGTCAACCCCGTCGAGCGGGTGGTCACCTCGCTGGCCCACGAGGTGTGGATGTCGCCGGTGAGGAAGACCACGTCCCGGGTGCCGGTGGCCCGCAGGTGGTCGACCAGCCGGTCCCGGTCGGCGTTGTAGCCGTCCCACTGGTCGGGGTTGAGCACCGCGCCGTTCTGCGGGATGCCGAGCAGCTTGGCCAGCGGGCCGAGCAGCCACGCCGGCAGCGAACCGAGGTCGACCCGGGCCATCATCACCGGGTTGCCGACCAGCTTCCACTGTGCCGTCGAGCCGGACAGCCCGTCGGCGAGCCACCGCAGCTGGGCCGCGCCGGCGATGGTGCGGGCCGGGTCGTCCACCGCCGTGCCGCCGGCCTGCTGCGACCGGTACGACCGCAGGTCCAGCATGGACAGCTCGGCGAGCCGGCCGAAGCGCAACCGTCGGTAGATCGTGCCGTCCGCGCCGATCCGTACCGGCATCCACTCCTGGTACGCCTGCCGGGCGGCGGCGACCCGGTCGGCCCACGCGCCCTCGCTGCCCGGGGTGTGGTTCTCCGCCCCGCCCGACCAGGCGTCGTTGGCGAACTCGTGGTCGTCCCAGGTGATCACCCAGGGCAGGGCGCTGTGCAGCGCCTGCAGGCCCGGGTCGGTCTTGTAGAGCGCGTGCCGGACCCGGTAGTCGGCCAGGGTCAGCATCTCGTGTTCGGGCTCGACCGGGCGTACCACCGTGCCGCCGGCGTCGAACTCGCCCGTGCCGTACTCGTAGAGGTAGTCGCCGAGGTGCACGACCAGGTTGAGGTCACCCCGGTCGGCCAGCCGCCGGTAGGCCGCGAAGTGCCCGGCCTCCCAGTTCGCGCAGGACACCACGCCCAGCCGCAGCCGGTCGATCGCCGCGTCGGCCGCCGGGGCGGTCATCGTCCGACCGGTCGGCGACCAGGTGTCACCGTGACCGAACCGGTACCAGTAGGTCGTCGCCGGGGCCAGCCCGGTCACCGTGACCTTGACGGTGTGGTCGCGGGCCGGGCCGGTCGGTGCCACGCCCTGCGCGGTCACCGTGGCGAAGTCGGGGTCGGCGGCGACCTGCCAGCGTACGTCGACGTCCGGGCCGAGGCCGGAGCCGGGCAGCGCCTCCACCACGGGGGTGACCCGGGTCCACAGCAGGATGCCGTCGGGCAGCGGATCGCCGGAGGCGACACCGTGCCGGAACGCGCCGTCCGCCGCGTGGGCGGGACCGCTCGCGGCGAGGGTGGCGCCGGCGAGGACGGCGGAGGCGCCGGCGAGGCGCAGCATGGTACGACGGTCGAGGGTGTTCGTCATGGTCTATGTGTCTACCGGGTGCTGCGGTGCGTGCGCAGCCCCGTGCGGTGAGTGTTCGCCGACGGTTCCCCCGCGGTTGGTGTCGTCGGTGGACTCCGGTTTCGGCGGCGGTGCGCGGCGGACTCAGCGGCGGTGCGCGGCGCGGTGGTTCAGCACGATGTCGGTCGCCGCGGCGACCAGGGCCAACGCGACGATGCCCATGGCCAGCAGCAGGGAGTGCCGGAACGCGGCGGCCCACTGGCCGTCGGTGCTGGCCAGCGACGAGAAGAACAGCGCGCCGACGGCGGCGATGCCGGCGGCCGACCCGATCCGCTGCCCGGTCTGCAACATGCCGGCCGCGCTGCCCGCCTGCGGCACCGGCACCTCGGACAGGGTCAACGTCTGGTTCGGGGTGATCACCAGGCCGCTGCCCAGCCCGGCGAGCAGCAGGGGCAGCGCGGTGAGCAGCGGGACCGAGCCGTGCGGGTCGCCGCGCAGCACGAACACCACCCCACCCAGCCCGACCAGCACCATGACCAGCCCGATCCCGACCAGCGGCCGGCCGAACCGGTTGACCAGCCGGCCACCCAGGGCGGCGGCCAGCGCCGAGCCGAGGGCGAACGGGGTGATCGCCAGGCCGGCGGTCAGCGCCCGGTAGCCGAGGCCGTTCTGCAGGTAGAGGGTGAAGATGAAGAAGATCGCGGTGAAACCGCCGAAGTAGATGAGCGCGATCACCGCCCCGATCGTGTACGACCGCAGCCGGAACAACCCCAGGTCGAACAGGGGCGTGCGGGTGCGCCCGTACCGGTGCTCCCAGAACCCGAAGCCGGCCAGGACCACCAGCCCGACCGGGATCAGCGCCCACTTCCACGGGCTGGGCCACTGTTCCCGCTGCACCAGGGGCAGCAGCAGGAGTGTCACGCCGACGCCGAGCAGCAGCACCCCGAGCGGGTCGAGCCGGTGCCGGTCGAGCCGGCCGGCGGCCCGGGTGGGCAGCAGCCGCCAGCCGAGCAGCACCGCGAGCACCCCGACGGGGACGTTGACGAAGAACACCCACCGCCAGCCGTGGTCCTCCCCGCCGAGTTGGATGAGCAGGCCGCCGAGCAGGGGGCCGACGGCGGTGGAGATGCCGATGGTCGCGCC
>NZ_JBMDWU010000280.1:0-17525 GCF_048594385.1 Micromonospora sp.
GCTGGCGGCCGGGGCGGCGGGGCGCCGGGCGACCCGCGCGCGGGCCGCCCCCACGGCGCCGGCCCGGGCCGGGGCCGGGGCGGGGGCGGGGTGGGACGGCGCGGCCTGGACCGCCGCGGCGGTGCCCGCGGCGATCAGGCCGGCCGCGACCGCGCCGGAGAGCGCGACGAGGCGGGGTGAGAGCGTCAAGGGGATGCTCCTGTTCTCGGGCGGCGTCGCGGTGCCCGGTGGGGTCGCGCGCCGATGCTGCGTGAGGCGTGGCCGCGACGGGTGGTCTCCGGGCTGCCGGCGGGCCCGGTGGGGGTGACTGTCCGTCGCGTGTCGCCGGGGGTTGGCGACTGCTGGAGGCACGATCACACGGGCAGGCATCCATATCAATGGGTTGACCTGGGCAACCATGCCGTCGGACTGCCGAAACCCCTGTTGCCAGGTGATGAACGACCCTCGGCCACCCCGGTCTGAACAGGTCATCCCCGTCGATCTCGGTCCCGCCGACCGCCCCAGTTGCGGGTTTTCGCCGGAACGCGCGCCGGATGCACATACACCCGCCGACCAGCGGTGCGACACCTTCGCCGGGTCCGTCGTGCCCGGCCCGGCGGGGCGTGTGCCCGGCCCGTCGGGTGCGGGCCGGACGGGCACCGGTCGCCTACCATGCGGCTGTGCCGGACATCGACGGATCCCTCGCCGCCGGGCAGGTCTGGCGGGGGCAGGGCGACTGGTCGCAGGCCGCCCGACGGGCCAAGCGACGGATCACCACCGGGCGGCGGGCGGTCGCCGCGCTGACGGCCGCCGCTGCCGTCGCCGGCACCGCGGCGGCCCGGCTGGCCACGTCCGCGCCCACCGCCGGCCGGGTGCTCGCGCTCGTCGCCGCCGTGTCGCTGCTGCTGGTGCCGGTGCTCGGCCGCCGCGCCTCCCGCGACGCGGTGGCCGTCTGGACCCGGCTCCGGGCGGGCTCCGAGGCGTCCAAGTCGGAGCTGTACCGCTACCTCGCCCGCGTCGCCCCCTACGCCGGTGCCGACGCCGACGCCGTCCTGCTGCACCGCTACGGACTGCTCGTGGCCGGCGTCGGCGACCTGGTCGGGCACACCCTCGACGGCACCCCGGCCGACCGTCCGCTGCCCCCGGTCACCGGCCTGCCGAGCTACCTGGCCGAACGGGTGCAGCGGCAGGTCGACGGCTACTACCTGCCGGCGGCCCGGCAGGCCGCTCGCGCCGCCGCCCGGATCGGCCGGGCGGCGACCGCGTTGACCGTCGTGGCCGCCGTGCTCTCCGCCGTGGTCGGGGTGTTCGGTGACGCGCTCGGCCTGACCGCGTGGGTGCCGGTGGTCGCGGCGGTCACCACCGCGCTGGTCGGCTACGGCGCGGCCGAACGCCACGAACAACAGCACCTGGAGTACGCCCGGACGGCCGACCAGCTCACCCGGCTGCGACTGACCCGGGCGGCCGGGCTGGGCTGGACCGACGACGAGGCGTTCGTCGCCGAGGCCGAGCGGATCATCGCCCAGTCCAACGCGGCCTGGATGGCCAAGATGATCGAGGATGATGGCGCTGCGCAGCAGTGACATGACGGGCTGTGGCGGATAGCATCATCGACATCCGTGATTGGTCGTCGACGTGGGCGGACCTCCGTCCACCTCCGACACAAGATGGGGGCCCGACGTGGACCGCACCCAACGCCCGTCCGATCCGTTCCCGACGCCGATGAGCGACGTGCGACGCACCCCGCTCGGTCAGATCCCGGTCGAGCGGGCCGTCGCCGTCGCCCGTGTCGACGACCGCCGGGCCACCCACCCGACCCGGGTCGATGTCGCGTCCTTCAGCTCGCACGTCTGACCCGGCCACCGCGCCCCGCGCCCCGGTCACCCCGCTGCGCCAGTACGTCCTCAAGCTGACCAGCCGGTGCGACCTGGCATGTGACCACTGCTACGTCTACGAACACCCCGACCAGTCGTGGCGTCGTCAACCCCGGCTGATGACGCCCGACACGGTCGAGGCCACCGCCCGGCGGATCGCCGAGCACGCCACCACCCACCGGCTCACCGAGGTCCGGGTGGTCCTGCACGGCGGGGAACCCCTGCTGGCCGGTGCGGCCCGGCTCGCCACCACCGCCACGATCCTGCGCCGGGTGATCGACCCGGTGACCCGGCTCGACCTGCGGATGCAGACCAACGGCGTGCTGCTCACCGCCGAGATCGCCGACGTCCTCGTCGCCCACGACGTCAGGGTGGGCGTCTCACTGGACGGCGACCGGTCGGCCAACGACCGGCACCGCCGGTACGCCAACGGCGCGAGCAGCCACGACCAGGTGCGCCGGGCACTGGCCCTGCTGCGTCGCCCCGCCTACCGCAGCTCCTACGCCGGGCTGCTGTGCACCGTCGACCTGGCCAACGACCCGTTGCGGGTCTACCAGGCGCTGCTCGCCGAGGAACCGCCCCGGATCGACTTCCTGCTGCCGCACGCCAACTGGGACCGGCCGCCCGCCCGCCCCGACGGGGCCACCACCCCGTACGCGGACTGGCTGCTGACCATCCACCGGCGCTGGCTGGCCGACGGGCGGCCGGTGCCGATCCGGCTGCTGGAGTCCCTGCTGGCCACGGCCACCGGCGGCAGCACCGGCACCGAGGCGGTCGGGCTCGCCCCGGCGGACCTGGTCGTGGTGGAGACCGACGGCAGCTTCGAGCAGGTCGACTCGCTCAAGTCCGCCTTCCACGGCGCCGCCGCCACCGGCCTGGACGTGTTCCGGCACGCCGTCGACGAGGCGGCGGCCCATCCGGGCATCGCCGTGCGGCAGACCGGCCTGGCCGGCCTGTGCGCCACCTGCCGCTCCTGCCCGCTGGTACGCCGCTGCGGCGGGGGCCTGTTCGCCCACCGCTACCGCTCGGCCACCGGTTTCGACAACCCGTCGGTGTACTGCGCGGACCTGGCCGCGTTGATCCGGGCCACCGCCGTCCCCGCCGGGTCGCCGCAGCAGCGGCCGGTCGACACGTTGCCCCCCGCCGTCCTGGCCGACCTCGGCTCCGGGCGGGGCGGACCGGGTTCGGTGGATCAGCTCGCCGCCGTCCACCACGGCATCGCCCGTGCGCTCACGGTCGCGCTCAGTCCCGCCGCCACCGCCGACCCGGTCGCGGCGGCCGGTTGGCACCTGCTGGTGGCGCTGGACGTGTCCGCGCCCGACGCCGTCGACCACGTGCTCACCCACCCGTTCGTCAGGCGGTGGGCGCAGCGGTGCCGGGCCGGGGCGACGGGCGACCTGTCCCACCTCGCCGCCGTCGCCGCCGCCGCGGCGGTCCGGGCCGGCGTCGACGCCGACCTCGTGCTGCCGGTGCGGGCCGGCGCGGTGCACCTGCCGACCCTCGGCGCGATCATGGTGGACACCGACGCCGCCACGGTGCCCGTCACGATCTCCGGCGGCGGCGTCGCGCTGCGGGCCGGCCGGCGACGGGTCCTGGTCCGGCCGGCCGTCGGACCCCACCCGGACCGGTGGCGGCCCACCCGGGCGGCGCACACCGGCGACGGGACCGTCCTGCTGGAGGACACCGACCCGTACCGCGACTGCTTCGACCTGCCGGTGGCGGCCCGGCTCACCCCGGCGGTCGCCGACCGCTGGACGCGGCAGGTGCGTCGGGCGGTCGACCGCCTCGACACCGAGGCCGCCGGATACGCCGCCGGGGTACGCGCCCTGCTGCGCGCCGTGGTGCCGCTGCGGCCGGATCCGTCCGGCCGCTCCCGCAGCGCCGCCGCCCGGTCCGCGTTCGGCGCGGTCGCCGTCACCCCCGTCGCCGACGACGCCGCGCTGGCGGTGCTGCTCGTGCACGAGGTGCAACACCTCAAACTGGATGCCGTGCTCGACGTCTGCGAACTGTTCGACCCCGCCGACGCCCGGCGGCTGCGGGTGCCCTGGCGCGACGACCCCAGGCCGGTGGAAGGCGCGCTGCACGGCGTCTACGCCCACCTCGCCGTCGCCGACGTGTGGCGGCACCGCCCGGGAGCCGAAGCGGCGGCACACCACCGGCGCTACCGGGAATGGACCGACGGGACGGTCGACGCGTTGCTCGACCTCGGCAGCCTCACCGCCGACGGCGAGCGGTTCGTCCGGCGGATGCGCGCCACCCTGGACGGATGGCGGTGAACGACAGGGCCACCCTCGCCGCCGACCTGCGGACGCTCGGACTACCCACCGGCGCGACCGTGCTGGTGCACTGCGCGCTGTCCCGGGTCCGGCCCGAGCCGGCGGGGCCGGCCACCCTCCTCGCCGCGCTGCGCGACACCCTCGGTGACCACGGCACGGTGGTCGTGCCGACGCAGACCGCCGGCAACTCGGTGACCTCACCGGCGTTCCGGGCCGCCACGGCGGGGATGACCCCGGCCCAGGCCGCCGCCGTCGAGGCGACCATCGCGCCGTTCGATCCGGCGCACAGCCCGGCCCAGGGGATGGGGGCGTTCGCCGAACACGTCCGCCGCCAGGCCGACGCCCGGCGCAGCGCCCACCCGCAGACATCCTTCGCCGCTCTCGGCCCGGCCGCCGCCACCCTGACCGCCCGGCACGACCTGGACTGCCACCTCGGCGACCGGTCCCCCCTGGGCGCGCTGTACGCCGCCGACGCCCTGGTCCTGCTGCTCGGCGTCGACTGGTCGGTGTGCACCGCGTTCCACCTCGCCGAGTACCGGTGCGCCCGGCCCGCACCGCACCGGGCGTACCGCTGCTACCTGCGTGACCCGCAGGGTCGCCGGGTCCGCCGGGACTTCCGCGCCCCGCACCTGGACGACGGCGACTTCCCGCGGATCGGGGCGGCCGTGGTGGCCGACGGGGCGGTCCGCTCCGGGCCGGTGGGCGCCGCCGACGGTCACTGTGTACGGCTGCGCCGCGCGGTCGACCTCGCCCGGGGGTGGATGGATGCGCACCGACTGGCGTGAACGGGACAGCGCTGGGTTGGCACCTGTCGATACTGTGGTCGGCCGGGAGCGGCGACGCCGGGCGGGAGCGGTAGGTGGTGGAGGAACAGTTCCGGGAGGACGAGAGCGCCCCCGTGTTCTTCCTCAGCTACGCCCGCACCCGCACCCGACCCCGGGCGGTCGCGCCCCCACGGGACAACAACAAGAAGGTCTCCCAGCTCTTCGTCGACCTCTCCGACCACGTCGTCGAACTGCTCGGCCTCGGCCCGGGCCGCATGGCCGGCTTCATGGACCAGATGCTCGACGGAGGGCAGCTGTGGACCGACGATCTCGCCTTCGCCGCCGGCCACTGCCAGGTCTTCATCCCGCTCGTCTCGCCGCAGTACCTGCGCAGCCAGTGGTGTGCCCGGGAGTGGGACGCGTTCACCCGGCGGCGGGCCGTACCCCGCCCGGACGCCGAACCGTCGGTGGGGGAGACGCCGGTGATCCCGGTCAACTGGTCGGTGGTGGACCGTCGACGGGTGCCCGAGGTCGTGTCGCGGCGGCAGATGTTCACCCCCACCCGGTTACCCTCGGACATCGCCCCGCAGTACCACGAGGAGGGCATCTACGGCCTGCTCAGCCTCGGCAGCAACGGCAAGGACGCCTACGACGCGGTGGTCTGGCGGCTGGCCCAGCGGATCGCCCGCGCGTACCGCACGCACTGGGTCGAGCCGGCGGTCACGACCGACCTGCGGCAGCTGCGCGACCGGTTCGAGGAGGACGGGCATGACCTGGTCTGACCCCTCGCCGGTCGGGACGCCCGGGCAGGAGACCTACTTCTTCCTCAGTTACGCGCACTCCGTCCCGCTGTCCGACGCCGCCCGGCCGGACACCGACTACTGGGTCGGCAAGTTCTTCCAGGACCTCGCCAAGTCGGTCCGGGAGCATCCCCGGCGCACCGTCGAGATCGAGGCGGGCTTCTTCGACGGCCAGGTCGTCCCCGGCGCCGACCTGCGCCGCACCCTCACCGACGCGTTGAGCCTCGCGCACGTGTTCGTGCCGCTCTATTCGCCGAACTACTTCCGCAACGCCTGGGCGCTGGGCGAACGGGACTCGTTCCGCAGCCGGCTGGCCCGGCTGCCGGCGGGACACGCCGACCGGCACGTGCTGCCGGTGCTGTGGATGCCGCTGCCGTCCTGGGAGGACCGCCCCGAGATCGTCCAGGCGCTGTCGGTGACCGACCACCCCGACCACCCCGACGACCGCGCCGACTACGCCGAGAACGGGCTGCGCGCGCTGTGCAAGCTCAGCGCCTACGGCCCGCAGTACCGGCGGCTACGCGACGCGCTGGCCGACCGGATCGTCACGGTGACCGAGCAGCAACCGCTCGCCCGCTCCCGGGCGGCGGCCCTGATCAGCAGGCCGGTCCCCGACGGTCCGGGCGCCGCGCTGGTGGTCACCACCCTCGCCGCCGACCAGGCCCGCTGGCGGCCCTACGGCGACCAGCACCAGTTGGCGGTCGCCGACTACGTGGCCGCGACCGCCGAGCGGCTCGGTCTGCCCACCCGGGTGGTCGGGCTGGCCGAGGCCCGCGACCGGGCCCCGCACAGTCCGGCGGTGGTGCTGGTGGACGCCGGGGTCGGGGTCGAGGCCGCCCGCGCCGCGCTCGACGGGCTGCCGCAGTGGGTGGTCCCGCTCGTCATCGCCGCCGACCATGCGCGTGGCGAGCAGGCACCCGAGGAGATCGCCGGTACCTTGCAGAACGCCCGGTTCCCCCGGGTGTTGCCGGTGCGCACCATCGACGAGTTCGAGCGCTGCGCGCCGCTGCTGGTCACCGAGGCGCGCAAACAGTTCCTCCGGCACGGGCCGGTCGATCCGCCGGAAGGCCCGCACGATCCGAAGCCGAGCCTGGGGCCGGTCGGACCGTTCGACGTACGGCGAGGGAAGGCAGAACGATGACTCCACCCCGCGACGGCCAGGTCGTCACCTTCTACTCGTACAAGGGTGGCACCGGTCGCACCATGGCGCTGGCGAACACCGCCTGGATCCTCGCCGCGAACGGCCACCAGGTGCTCGTCGCCGACTGGGACCTGGAATCCCCCGGCCTGCACCGGTTCTTCGCGCCGTTCCTCGATCCGGACCAGGTCGCCTCCACCGGCGGCGTGATGGACCTGATCCTGGAGTACGAGTGGGAGAACGCCCGCCGCCGGCAGGCCGGCGACGACTCCCGCCCCGGCGACTGGCACCGCCAGTACGCCCGGGTCCACAAGTACGCCTTCTCGGTGAGCTGGGAGTTCCCCGGCGGCGGCACCCTGGATCTGCTGCTCGCCGGCCGGCACAACCCCGACTACGCCACCAGCGTCACCGGGTTGAACTGGGACAACTTCTACAACCGGCTCGGCGGCGCGCAGTTCTTCGACGCGCTGCGGGCGGACATGAAGCGGCACTACGACTACACCCTGATCGACAGCCGCACCGGCATCAGCGACGTCGCCGAGATCTGCACCATCCACCTGCCCGACGTGCTGGTCGACTGCTTCACCCTCAGCGACCAGGGCATCGACGGCGCCGCCTCGGTCGCCACCCGGGTCCGCGGCTACGAGGGACGCCGCGCCCGCCGGGTGCTGCCGGTGCCGATGCGGGTCGACGAGGGGGAGAAGACCAAGACCGACGCCGGCCGGGCGTTGGCCATGCAACGCTTCACCGGGCTGCCCAGCGGCATGACCGAGCTGGAACGGCAGGACTACTGGCTCTCCGTCGAGGTCCCCTACCGCGCCTACTACGCCTACGAGGAGACCCTGGCGACGTTCGGCGACGTGCCGGGCAGCCGGGGGCTGCTGTCGGCGTACGAGGCGCTGACCCGGCACATCACCAACGGCACGGTCGCCGGGCTGCCCCGGATGGACGAGGGGCTGCGCCGGCAGACCTTCCAACGCTTCGAACGCAAACCGGTGATCGTCGACGAGCTGATCGTGCTGCGGTACGTGCCGGAGGACCAGGCGTGGGCGGAGTGGGTGCAGTCCGCGCTGCACGCCGCCGACCTGCGGGTGCTGGCCACCCCGCTGGGTGCCCCGGCGGCGGTGCCGGCCGGCACGGCCTCCCGCGAGCTGCACCTGGTGTCCCGCTCCTCCCTGGCCGCCCGCCGGGCCCTCGGCGGTGCCGCGGGTTCCCCGGCGCTCGCGCTGCACCTGGACGACACCACCCCGTCGGTGGACACCCCGCCCGGCAGTTGGGCGACCGTCTACGAGCGGGGCGCCGCGGCCGCCGCCGAACAGGTGTGGGAGCTGGTCGGCCGGCCCACCGACGGCCGGGACCGGCCGGTGCCGGCGACCCGCTACCCGGGCGTCGAACCGCTCGTCTTCTACGCCCCGGCGCGCAACGTGCGGTTCACCGGCCGGGACCGGCTGCTGCTGACCCTCCGCGAGGAGCTGAAGACGGCGGCCCGGGAACGGGTCCCGGTGGCGCTGCGCGGCGGGGCCGGCATCGGCAAGACCCAGCTCGCCACCGAGTACGCCTACCGCTTCCACGGCGCGTACGACGTGATCTGGTGGGTGGAAGCCGACCCGGTGCAGTTCATCGACGTCCGCTTCGCCGACCTGGGCCGCCGGCTCAACCTGCCCGACCTGCAGAGCGTGCCGGACAACGCCCGGGCGGTGCGGGACTGGTTCAGCCACGGTGGCGGCCGGGGCGCCGACGGGCCACCCCTGCGTTGGCTGATCGTCTTCGACAACGTCGACCAGTACGAGCACGTCCGGGACTACCTCCCCCAGGGCGAGGGGCACGTGCTGGTGACCACCCGCAACCCGGACTGGGGTGACCTGGCCCGCGCAGTCGACGTGGACGCCTTCCAGCGCGGCGAGAGCGTCAGCCACCTGATCGGCCGGACCAGCCGCCGGGGCATGACCGTGGCCGAGGCGCAGCAGGTCGCCGAGGCGGTGGAGGACGTGCCGATCCTGGTGGCGCTGGCCGGCGCATGGCTGGCGGAGAGCCCGGACTCGGTCGCCACCTACCTGGCCGGGCTGGCCCGCACCGGCCCGGACAGCGACGTGTGGGGCCGCTCCCTGGCCGGCCTGCGGCAGCAGTCCCCGGGCGCCTACCGGCTGCTGCAGCTCGGTTCGGTGCTCGCCCCCGACATCGCCCTCGACCTGCTCTACGGCGACCAGGTGGCGAAGGTCATCGCCCCGCACGACGAACTGGTCGCCGCGCAGGTCACCGACCGGGTCTCCGAGCGGGACATCGCCGCCGCGCTGGTCCAGCGGATCAACCGGCTCGCCCTGATCAAGGTGGACCTGCACGCCCAGCGGGTGCAGATCCACCGGCTGCTGCAGGCGGCGTTGCGGTCCCGGATGTCCGAGCAGGAGCTGGCCGAGGTCAAGCACGACGTGCACCGCATCCTCGCCGGCTCCCGCCCCTCCGGCGAGGTGGACGACCCGGCCTTCCAGTCCGGCTACCGGCACCTGTGGCCGCACCTGGACGGATCCGAGGCGGTGTCCTGCCACGACGACACGGTCCGGCAGCTGGTCATCGACCGGGTCCGGTACATCTTCCTCAACGGCGGCTTCGAACAGGGCGCACAGTACGCCCAGGACGCGGACAAGACCTGGACGACGATGCTGGAGGGGCTGTCCCCGGAGACCGGCGCCCACCGGTCGCTGCGCGTGCAGCTGCTCAACCTGCGCTTCAACCGGGCCAACCTGCTGCGCAACCTCGGCCAGTTCGAGCAGGCCCTGACCCTCGACGAGGCGACCCTACGCCAGCAGGAGGAGCTGATCGGAGAGAGCCACCCGTACACCCTGATGACCGCCGGCGGGTACGCGGCGGACCTGCGTGCCCTCGGCCGCTACCAGCAGGCTCTGGAGCAGGATCTGCGAACCTACGACGCGTCCGTGGAGGTGTTCGGGGAGGACCACCGGCGCACCCTGAACGCGGCCAACAACCTGGCCGCTTCCTACCGGCTCTCCGGCGACTTCGCCCGCGCGCTCGACATCGACCAGACGACCTACCGCAGGCTGCGGGTCGTGCTCGGCCCCGAGCATCCCCGGACCTTGCTCTCGGCCAACAACTACGCGCGTGACCTGCGGGAGACCGGGGACTACCGCGCCTCGGTGGCGTTGCTGGGGGAGGTGGTCGAGGTGTACCGCCGCGTTTTCGGCGAGGATTTCCGGCCCGTGCTCACCGCGCAGGCGAACCTGGCGACGTCGCTGCGCAGCACCGGCCGGATCGCCGAGGCGGGCCGGCTGCTCGACGACGCCTACACCCGGCTGCGCTCCACCGTCGGGCCGACCAACCCGGACACGTTGCTGTGCCGGTTGAGCCGGACGGCCAACCTGATGCTCCAGGGGCAGGGGGTGCAGGCACGCTCGGAGTTGGAGGAGGTGCAGCAGACCCTCACCCAGGTGTTCGGGGCACGGCACCCCTACACGCTGGTGTGTGAACTCAACCGGGGGGTGGCCCTGTGGGACGCGGGGGTGCAGGAGGAGGCGTACGCGTTCACCGTGGCCGCGGCCGACGGGCTGCGGGAGGTGCTCGGACCCGAGCATCCGTTCAGCATGGGCGCGGACAACAACGCCGCCGTCTTCACCCTCCTCACCGGGCAGGCCGAGGAGGGCCTCACCCGGTTGCAGGCCGTGGTGGCCAGGCTGACCGCGGTGCTGGGGGCCGACCACCCGGACACGCTGCGCAGCCTCGGCAACGTGGAGACGGCCCGGCAGGCGGCGAGCGGGGGAGTGGTCAGCATCGGGCGGATGCGGCTGGCGGACCGGCTCGCCGACCGGATCGGGCAGGAACACCCGAGCGTGGTGGTGCTGCGCGACGGGCGGTACGTGCGGCGGGTCCTCGACCCGCATCCCTACTGACCGGGCTGGGCGCCGATGAGCACATCAGAGTTCACCGGCGTCCCCGCTTCGCTCAGCCAGCGCAGGATGCGGGGCAGTTGTTGCATGGCGTCGAAATGGGCCGCGCCCGGCTGCACCTCGATCTCGGCGCCCGGAATCCGCTCGGCCAACCAGCGGCCGTGGCTGGCCGGGGCGAAGGTGTCCTCCGCGCCGTGCCACAGCCGCACCGGGGTGGCCCTGGTGTCGATCGCGTCGAGGTCGAACTTCCAGTTCCGGCGCAACGCCAGCACGTCGTCGATCCAGCCGTACGGGCCGGTGCGCAACGCCTCCTGGTAGGTGTCGAAGATGATGCCGCGCAGCGCCGCGTCGTTGATCGCCCGGCGGTCGGGGAGGCCCATCTGCGTCATCAGGTCCCGCAGCAGGAACCGGGGGTCCTCGGCGGCTCGGGCGGCCCGCTGCCGGATCTCCTCCACCACGGCGTCGGTGTCCGGCCGTTCGGCCCCGAAACCCCGTTGGTTGTCGGTGTTCATGCCGTCGAACCAGTCCAGGCCGGTGGCGTCCGAGGGGGCAAGGCTGACCAGCACCGCGACCCGGCTCACCCGGCCGTGCAGGCGTTCGTCGGCGGCGCAGGCCAGCGCGTGCGGCCCGCCACCGGAGCGGCCGGCGACCGCGAACCGGTCCAGGTCGAGCTGGTCGGCGATGGCCTCCACGTCCCGCGCGGCGTCGGCCACGTCCCGACCCTCGAACCGCTCGGAGTCGCCGTAACCGGGGCGGTCGTAGGCGATCAACCGGATGCCCATCCGGTAGAGCACGATGCCCCGGGGTTTCGGCCCCCGCCGACTGCCGGGCGTGCCGTGCATCAGGAAGACGGGGAACCCGTCGGGAGCACCGGTCTCCTCGTACGCCACCCGCTTGTTGTCCGCGCGGTGGGCGTATCGCGGCCCAGGCTCACCTTCTCGGGTCACTCCAGCCTGCCTTCCGGTGCCACTACCAGCAAATACTCGCAACCCGCATCGAGCGGAAACGATGTTTTCGTCGTCCCCGTTCAGCCTTCGAGCCTAACGGTCGGGCCCGCCGCACCGCTATGGCGAGCCCGAACAACGGGCCGGATCTGTCGGAAACGACACCTGTCGGCCCGTCCGTTCGGAACGTCCGGACGAATCGACAGCGGCGTTCAGCAGGCCAGAGGTCGGATATCCGACGGCGCGTCGACCAGCGCGGCGCGCGGATCGGCATAGCGCCACTCCACCCGGTACTGCGCCCGCAACCGGGGCCGCGACACCACCCACTCGTACGCGATCCGCCCCTGCCGTTCCCGACCGTCCGGGCGCACCTCGGCGCTGCTCTCCGCGGTGAACGAGGTCTCGTTGCCCCAGACGGTGGGACCCGACTCGGCGGGGAAGTCGAGCCGGATCACCAGGTTGCGGGTGGGCAGCCGGATGTCCCGTTGCAACCAGTCGCCGAACTTCCACGCCGGCACCCGGTAGGAGTAGTCCACCACGGTGCGCTGGCCGGGATAGAGCGGCACCGGGGTGCCCCCGCCGTCGAGCAACAGCACGATCTTGAGGAAGGCGTCCCGGCTGCGCCCGACCCGCCACCGCATCGGCTCCGGTTGGTCGACGCCGATGGTCGCCCGGAAGTCGACCTCGTCGATGGTGAGCGGGTGGCGACCGTGGAAGACCGTCGACCGGGCCGGATCGTCGGGGAACCGGTCGATGTCGATCTGCACGGTGTGCCGGGTGATCGGCTCGGTGCCCACGCTGTGCAGCACCCGCCGGAACCGGCACTCGTACACCCCGTCGACGAGGGAGAGGCTGGCCTGCTCGTCCTCGATCACCAGATGCGACCCGGCCGGGGGCGGAACCGCGGTCGGGCCGAGCGGGGAGCGGCGTCCCCCGGGGCCACGGCTGTCGGCGAAGGCGACGTACTGCTGCCAGATCCGGTTGCCGCTGTCCAACACCAGCTCGACCCGCCGGGCGAACTCCTCGGTGGGTTGGTGCCGACCGTTCTCGATGTGGCTGACGTACGACGGGTCGAAACCGGTGCGTTCGGCCAGCTCCTTCTTGGACATGCCCCGCTGGTGACGCCAGTGGGTCAGTTCCCGCACGAAATCCGCCGCCGCATCGTCCTGTGTGGAGCTGCCCATGCCCCCGTCCTCGTTGTCGGGCCTCAAGTCTGTCCCACCCGTGGCGTCCGCGCCAGGGGTCCCTCCAACCCGACGCCGCCCGGCGGCCCTTACCCGACCCGCCGCAGCCGCACCACGACGGCCACCGGCGCGGGCGGCAGGATGACCGGCATGGACACCACCGTGCACCGCTACCTCGCCGACCTGGTCGGCACCGCCCGGGACGTGCTCGGGTCGGATCTGGTGGGCGCCTACGCCGCCGGATCGGTGGCGCTGGACGCGTACCAGCCGGGCCGCAGTGACGTGGACGTGGCGTTGGTCTGCCGGGACGCGCTACCCCGCCCCACCCGGCAGGAACTGGTCACCCGGCTGCGGCACGAGGCGCTGCCCTGTCCGGCACGCGGCCTCGAACTGGTCGTCTACACCCGTGCGGTGGCCGCCTCCGGCACCGGCGAGCCGGGCTTCGAGGTGGAACTCAACACCGGGGCGGCGATGCCGTTGCGGGCCACCCTCGACCCGTCCGAACGGCCCGCCGCCGACGGCCGGTTCTGGTACGGCCTGGACCGCAGCATCCTGCACCAGCGGGGCCACCGGCTGACCGGCCCGCCCCCCGGTGAGATGTTCGCCGACCTGTCCCCGGACGACCTGCGCACGCTGACGGTGGCGGCGCTGCGCTGGTGGCTGGCCCGGCCCGTCCCACCCGGGGACGCCCCCGCCCCCGGCGCGGAGGACGCGGTGCTGAACGCCTGCCGCGCGCTGGTCCGCCTCCGTGACGGCGACTGGCTCTCCAAGGTCGCTGCCGGCCGTCGGGCGATCGCCCTCGGCGGCGACCCCGAACTGGTGCGTCGCTGCGTCGACGCCCGTGCCGGCGGCCCCCCGCCGACCGCCGCCGCGGCCCGCGCCTTCCAACAGCGGGTGCTCGACGAGATCACCGCCGGCTGACCGCTCGACGCCCACGGGCGCCGCTTCGCCCTCCCCCTGCGACCAGCCGCCGGGTTCGCACGGCCCCTGGTGCGAGCCGGCCGGTCCGCGTCGCCACGGGCAGCCGGGCCGGGGGCGGCCCTGACGGACCGCCCCCGGCCGGGTCAGCGCCGCAGCAGGGCGAAGACACCCCAACCCAGGTACTCCCGCCGGTACCGGACGTGCCGCAGCGGGTCCTCGGTCAGCTCCCGGCGGAACGACCCGGCGAGCGCGTCGTCGGGATGCGCGTCCAGCCAACGGCGCAGGGTCAGCCAGTGCGCTGCGGCGTACCGGTCCCAACTGTCCTGGTCGGCGAGGACCATCTCGACCACGTCCCAGCCGTGCCCCTGGATGCGGCCGATCAGCCCGGGAAGATCGTCGAAGTCGTCCCGCACGGTGGCGTGGCACGCGGCGACGGTCTCCTGGTCCGGCGGTTCCCGCCGCCAGTACGGCTCCCCGACCAGCAGCATCCCGCCCGGACGCAGCGCCCGTGCCAGCAGGTCGATGGTGCCGGTGACACCCCCGCCGATCCAGGTCGCACCGATACAGGCCGCCACGTCGACCGGCGCCGGGTGGACGTACCCGGCGGCGTCGTCGTGGACGAAACGGACCCGGTCGGCCACACCGAGCGCGGCGGCCCGCCGTCGGGCGGCGGTGGTGAACGCGGTGCTGATGTCGACACCGGTGCCCCGGACCCCGTGCGCGCGGGCCCAGGTGCAGAGCAGTTCACCCTTGCCGCTGCACAGGTCGAGCAGGGTGTCGTCGTGACGCAGCCGGATCACCCGGCCCAGGGTGGCCAGCTTGTCGGCGTCGAACGGGTTGAGGATGCGAAGGTCGCCTTCGCGGATGACGAAACTACGGTCGAGATCCATGTCGATGACTCCGGAGGTGCGTGGACGGACGCGGAAAGCGGACGGTCGGCACACGGAGCACGGGCACGGGACACACCTCGTTCGCTGGTCGTGGTGACGGGGCCGTCAGGCTACGTCCCCACCGGCCCGGGGCACAGCGAATTCGCCCCGGGCCGGAGCGCACGTCAGACGTTGGTCGGCACCTTGTCGGCGGGCGGTTCGGTGGCCGCCTCGACCGGTGGTCCGGCGGCGGGGCGGGCCGCCACCGTCGGGTACTCGGCGGTCTCCCCGCCCCCGGCGGCAGCCGCCATCACGGCGGCGGCGGCCAGGTCGGCGACCCGCTTCGCCTCCCGCTGCACGCGGGCCCGGACGTCCTTGGCGTGCCGCTCCACACTCTCGGCGGCCTGCCGGGCCTCCTCCAACCGTCGGTTCTCGGCGGTCAGGTCGCGACGCACCTCCTCCAGCCGCTGCCGGGAACGCGCCAACTCCCGCTCGGTGGTGTCACCCTCCTGCTGGATCTCGGCCAACTGCGCCCGGGCCGTCTCCAGCTCGCCCTGCACCTCGGCGAGGGCCTTCTGCCGGTCGCCGATCTCCCGCTGCACCGTGGCGAGCTGCTCCTGGTGGCTGCTGGTCTGCTCGTCGGCGCGCTGGCGGACCTCGGTGGCGTACTGCTGCGCCTCGGCGATCAACGCGGCGATCTGCTGCTCGGCGGCGCTGTGCTGGTTGGTCAGCTCCCGTTCCGCCGCCGCCCGCTGCTCGGCCAGCTCCTGCTCGGCCGCGGCCCGCCGCTCGCCGACCTCCCGCTCCACCGTGGCCTGCCACTGGGCCAGCTCCTGCTGGCTCTGCGTCCGGGCCGCCTGGATCTCCTGCTGGATCTGGGTACGGGCCGCCTTGGTCAACGCCTCCGCGGCGGCCCTGGTCTGGGTGATCTGCTTCGCGGTCTGCTCGCTGATCCGCTTGGCTTCCTGCTGGGCCCGCTCGTGGGCGGACTCCCCCTCGGCCCGCAGCTTCTCGGCCCGCTCCCGGATCTCGGCCAGCTCGGCGTCGGCCGCCGTCCGCCGTTCCTCGTACGCCTTCTCCTGCTCGTCGCGGCGGGCGATCAGTTCCTCGTCCAGGTCCCGCAGCGCCTGGGCGGTCCGCTCCCGGGCCTCGAGCAGCGTCTTCTCCGCCTCACCCTGGAGCTGGTTCGCCCGCTGGGTGGCCGTGTCGGTGATCACGGCGGCCTGCTTCTCGGCCAGGGCGAGGATCTGGTCCACCATCGGCCCGAGGTCACGGAAGGACGCCCGGTCCACCTGGACGGGGCGCTGGCGCAGCTCGGTCAGCTCCGCCTGCAACCGCTGGATGTGCGCGGTCAGGCCCTGGATCTGGCCGGCCGCCTGGACCCGCTCGGCGGTCAACGTCGACAGTGCGCCGTCCATCTGCTCGACGTACCGGTCCACCTGCCGCTTGTCGTAGCCCCGCAGCGCGAGCTCGAAGCTCGGCCGTGTCGACCCGTCGTCACGCGACGCGTACGACTCCTCCCCGGTGGACATATGGCGCCAGCCTCCGTACTCCTCGGTGATCCAGGTCGGCGCGGGCGACCCCACGCCCGCGATGGGGCGAAACACTACCGCCGGCCGGTGTCCCGGGCGACTGGGCCCCGGTGGGGTTCACGCACCGGTCCGGGCCGGCCAGCAGGTCCGCCGTACGCGATCGGGATCGGTGCCTGTCAGTCTCGTCGGCGCTGCGGCGACCGCGTGGTGGCGGCAACCGGCAGCAGTCTGCCTACGGGACGGTGCGCCCGACCGTCGCCGAGCGGTTGACCAGGACAGCCACCCCGGGCGGGCGGGGGTTCTTCGGTGGACGGCGCCACGGGGCGCCGCACGTTCCGGCGGAACCCCTACCCGAAGCCGGTGATCACCGGGAACAGGACCGGTACGCCGGGGATGACGGCAGGGGTGCGGCCTCCTCCTCCCCGCACCAGAAGCTGTGCGCGGAGGAGGGGGTCGCGGTGCAACCGGTGGCGGCACGAACTCGCGGCGTGGTCGTCGACGTCGTCGCAGGTTCTGGCCGTTCGGCCAGTCGGAGTCTCATCCCACTGGTCTTTGTGCAGCTCAGCCGCGAACGCCGGGCGGGTTGAACGGGCCGGCCCGGGATGTCGGCACGTCATGTGACCGGAGACGCCCCCTGCGGATTTGACGATCATCTCGGCGGACGCGTAACTTCCTCTCTGTCAGCGCGGAACGGACGAAACAGGTCGAAAGGCCTGGAGGCCGGAGCGCGGTTCCTGATCCCGGGTGGTGCTTCCGGATCGGCCCGGGGGGTCGGTGCGGTGAGGCGAAACCGACCGGGTAGAGTGAACAGCCGGCAGGGAATCGGGCGAGTACGCGGGAAACCGCGGCGGCCGTCCTGCAGGAATCCACGACATTGCCGGTGTGAGCCGGGTGTGTTCGTGGTGTGTGGAAATTGTGGTGGAAGTGGTGTGGATCGCTACAGAGCGGTTTGACATGGCGGATACCACCGGGTAACGTAGTAAGAGTGCCCAGCGCGGGAGCGCGGGGTGTGGTGAACGAAATGCCCCAGGTCGGGGGTTCTGCTGTTGCGGGGCCTTTCGGGTGGTGTGTGGTTGTTCTTTGAGAACTCAACAGGGTGCTTGTAAAGCCAGTGCCAATTGTTTTATACCCCGGGCTGGCCGAATCTTCGGGTTTGGTTGGCTGGGATTCCTTTGGCAACACTTTTGTTGTCAGGATGCTGTTCAACAGGTTTTTGTTGGAGAGTTTGATCCTGGCTCAGGACGAACGCTGGCGGCGTGCTTAACACATGCAAGTCGAGCGGAAAGGCCCTTCGGGGTACTCGAGCGGCGAACGGGTGAGTAACACGTGAGCAACCTGCCCTAGGCTT
>NZ_JBMDWU010000281.1:0-44313 GCF_048594385.1 Micromonospora sp.
GACCCGACCGTCGACGGTGCCCCCACTGCGGTCCCGGCCGGAACGCCGGAACCGGCACGACCGTCCCCCGTGGACCGGCCCGCCCCGGGGCACGGCGTCGACGTCACCGACGTGAGCCCGGTGCCGGACGTCGACGGCGACCTCGACACCGAGGTGACCTCGCCCGGCGGCACCCTGGTGGTCCGGGTGCCCGGGGTGGCGGCGGGCGGCGGGCGGCCGCACCACGTCTGGCAGATCCCGGCGCAACCCCGACCGTCGATGCGGCTCCCGGTCCGGCTCGGCCACCGGCGGGGCTGGGCGCTCTGGGTCGACCTGGCCGGCACCTCGGACGTCTTCACGGTCACCGGCCCGGTCGAGGCCGCCCGGCAGCGGGCCCGGACGATCGCCGAGCAGGTGCACACCGCCGGGCACACGGTCACCGTGATCGGTGACCTGTTCGGCTCCGACCTGCCCGACGGTTGGGTCCGCCGGGCGGCCTTCCCCACCGGGGAGGCGGACCTGCCCGCCGGCACCGGGGTGCTGTGCAGCGCCGCCCTGTCCGGCCCGGAGTTGGTCTTCGCCCGCCGGATCGCCGCCCTGACCGGACACCGGCTGGTGCCGATCGTCGTCGGCCGGGCGTTGCGGGCCCGCTGGTCGGTGACCGTCCGGCCGGACGCCCCCGCCGGGCCCGAACTCGTCGCCGCCGCCCCGGCCGGCGCGGCGCACGGCGGCAGGCTCCCCGCCGGGGACGGCGCACCGTGACCGGCGGCCGGTTTCCCGACGGCCGGGGTGAACCGTGACCGGCGGTGCGCCGTTGTGGTCCCGGGGTGCCACGTCGGCCGACCCCGCCGGGCCGGGGCATTCCACCGGCCGATGCCCGCTGGTGACGAGGAGACGGTGGATGAGCCGGTTGCTGGTGTCCTGGACCCGGTCGGTGGGTTGCCTCGTGGCGACCTGCGCGCTGGTGCTCGCCCTGCCCACCCCGGTCCGGGCGGCCCCACCGCCACCGCCCCCGACGTACGTGAAGTACTACCCGGTGTCCGACGGATCCGGGGACCCGGTGACGGACCTGACCGGGGTGGCCGCCCGGTTCCTGGCCGATCCCGACCGGGCCGACGAGGTCTACCGGCTCAACGAGGGACGCCGGCAACCCGACGGCGGGGCCCTGACCGCCGTCGGGCAGCGGCTGTCCCCCGGGTGGCTGCTGGTGCTGCCGTGGGACGCCTCCGGTGACGAGGTCCGCTACGGCCTGCTGCCGGCGAACATCCCGACGGCGAAGCCGGCCCGGCCCGCCCCCGGCGCGGGCGGTGCGGGCTGTGTCGCCGGCACCTCCGGCGACGGCGGCTCCCCGTGGACGGACCCGGAGCTGTCCCCGGCGCGCGCCTGGCCGCACAGCACGGGTGCCGGGGCGCTGGTGGCGGTGGTCGACTCCGGCATCGACGGGGAACTGGCCGCCCTGGCCGGGCGGGTCGCCCCCGGGTCGGACGTCATCACCGGCAAGGCCCGCGCCGACACCGACTGCCTGGGCACCGGCACCGCGATGGCGAGTGTGATCGCGGCGGCCTCCGGCACCGGGTCACCCGCGCCACCGGTGGTCGGCGTCGCCCCCGAGGCAGCGGTCCTGCCGGTACGGATCGTCGCCGGTGCCACCGACGCCGATCCGCAGCGGACGGCCCTCGGCATCGAGGTCGCCGTCTCGGCCGGGGCGACGGTGGTGGCCCTGGGCGGGTACACGAAACTCACCGATCCCGCCGTGACCGAGGCCGTCCGGGTGGCTGTGGCGCACGACGTGGTGGTGGTCGCCCCTGCCGCCACGGCCGATGGTACCCCGGCACCGGCCCAGGAGGGGCTGCTCCGGGTCGCCGGGGTCGGCCCCGACCACCGGCCCGTCCTGGCGTACCCGGCCGGTGGGGTCGACGTGACCGCGCCCGGCCGGGACGTTCCGACGCTCGGCGTCGGAGGCACCACGCCGCAGAACCGCACCGGCACCGAGTACGCCGTCGCCTACGTCGCCGGTGTCGCCGCGCTGGTCCGCACGGCGCTGCCCGGGGCGGACGCCGTCCAGGTGGCCCGCCGGATCACCGCCACCGCCGCCCCGGGCAGCCGGTCGAGCCCGAGCCCCTAGATCGGGTGGGGCTTGGTCGACCGGCTGGCGGCGGTCAGCACCGGCCCGGACGCGGCGGCGCCGTCGCGTACCGACTCCGCCGTCTGGCCCGCGCTGGTGGCCGCCGGGCTCGGTTTCCTCCTGCTCGCCGTGGTGGGGGTGTTCGCCCGGCGGGCCCGACGGCTCACCCACCGCGCAACGGTCACCACCGGGCCCGCGACACCGACGTCCCTCCCGCCCGCGTCCACGCCGGACGACCCGGCGGAACCGCAGGTCACGGCGGCACGCCCCGATCCCGTAGGACGCTCCGAGCCGGCGGAACCGCAGGACACGGCGGCACCGCAGGACACGGCGGCACCGCACCCGGTCGCCGTCGCACCCGGGTCGGCCGCACCGGCGGTACCCCCCGGGCCGGCGTGGCCGTCGGAGCCGGACGGGCCGGCGGCACCGGGTGGACCGGCGACGGCGACGCGGGGTGCGCTGCCGTGACCGGTCGGGTCGGCCGGGGTCGCGCCGGGGTCGTCGGGATGCTGGTCAGCCTCGGGGTTCTCGTCGCCCCGCCGGCCGGTTCCGCCGCAGCCGGGGAGCCCCCTGCGCTGCCGGCGACGGCGGGACGCTGTGTCGGGCCGTCGCCGGTGACGGTCCGGGAGGCCCCGTGGGCGCTGCGCCTGCTCGCCCCACAGACCAGTTGGCCGTTGACCCGGGGGGCCGGGGTGGTGGTCGCCGTCGTGGACACCGGGGTGAGCGCCGCCGCGCCCGCCCTGGCCGGGGCGGTACGCCCGGGTGCCGATGTCACCGGCGGGCGGGCCGACAGCGACTGCGCGGGGCGGGGCACCGCCCTGGCCGGCATCGTCGCGGCCCGTCCGGCCGGCGACGGGGGGCCGACCGGGATCGCCCCGGACGCCGAGGTCCTGCCGGTGCGGATCACCGACGCGAACCGACGGATCAGCCCGGCCCGGCTCGCCGCCGGCATCCGGCTCGCCACCACGGCCGGAGCGGACGTGATCCTGGTGGCCGCCGGGGTCACCTCGGCGACGCCGGAGCTGGCCGACGCCGTACGGGCCGCGGTCGCCCGGGACATCCTGGTGGTCGCCGCCGTCACCGACCGGGGTGGGGAGAACGGTGGGGACCCTCCGGTCGGCTATCCGGCCGGGTTCCCCACGGTGCTGGCGGTGAACGCGGTCGGTGTCGACGGGGCGGCCGGTCCGGTGGCGGCCGATGCGGGTACCGACCTGGCCGCCCCGGGGGCCGGGCTCGGCATCGCCCCGCGCGGGTCCGGCCACTACCGGGTCGGCGGTGCGCCGGTCGCCGCCGCGTACGTCGCGGGGGTCGCCGCGTTGGTCCGGGCGTACCATCCGGGGTTGTCCCAGGCCGAGGTGCGCGCCCGGTTGGAGCGGACCGCGATCCCGGCACCGGGTGGTGGGCCGACCCCGGGGGTCGGCGGCGGAACCCTCGACGCGTACGCGGCGGTCGCCGCGCTCGCGCCCCGGCAGGGCGACCCGCCGGTGCCGGTCGCGGCCGGGCCGCTCGTCGTGCCGACCGCTGCGGGCCCGTCGCGGGCCGCCCGGGTGGCCGGCCTGACCGTCCTCGGCGCGCTCGTGGTGGCCCTGCTCGTCGCCGCCGCCACGCTCACCCGGGCAGGCCGGACGCGACGTCGGCGAGGAAGGGGCACTGTGGCCGATCTGCCGGGGCAGCACCGCTGACGCCTGCCGACGCTCGGGGGTGCCCGACCGGCTCCCCCTGCCGTCTGGTGGCGGCTGGAACCCGGTGGTGGCCGGTGCCGGTCGCCCGGGTCGGCGGACAACCGTGACGGTCACCGGCTGGCTGGTCTGCTTCGTCGTGGTCGGTCTGGTCGTCGAGGAGCTGTGCTTGCGGGGCGTGTTCCTGCACCGCCTGCCCACCACCCGGCCGGCGGTCGCCGGTGCCGTGCTGGTCAACCTGGTGGCCTTCGTGGTACGCGCGGTGGGGGCGGTGCACCGCTGACCTCCCGGCGGGCCGTGCAGCGGGGCGGCGGCCGGTAGGATCGGCCGGTGGACCTGGATGTCGTGGCCGCCCGGCTCGGGGTGCCCGTCGAGGAGGTCGAGCGGGTGCACCGGCTCGCCGGTGACCGGCCGTCGGCCCCGTTGCCCGCCCGCGCCGACGCGCCCGCGCTCCTCGACCGGCTGGCGGTACGTCCGGACGACGCCGCCGAGATCATGGCCGGCTGGCCGGACCACGACTCTCCCCTGTGGACGCCGGAGCTGCGCTGGCTGCTCGACCGCTCGACCGCCCTGGTCCGCGCCGACCTCGGCGGGCACGAGTGGCTGTCGCCCGGCCCGGAGCTGCCCCGCGACCGGGGTCCGGCCTGGCGGCACCTCTACGTGTACGCCTACCTCGCCCTGGTCGACGTGGTCCGCGGATTCCACCGCGAGCACGGCGTCGCCGGGTCCGTCACCTGGGCGACCCTCGCCGACCTGGGTCGTAACCTGGCGATCGACAGGCGGATGCACGGCGAGGGCTGGCCGGTCATGCAGAGCTGGCTGACCCTGCACACCCGGGGCAGCCTCTACGAGCTGGGCCGGCTCCAGCACGAGCGGGCCGGCACCGCCATCGGCCTGCACGTGCCCGACGCGGGGCCGATGAGTCCGGAGGCGGTCGACGCGTCGCTCGACGAGGCCCGCGAGTTCTTTCCCCGGCACTTCCCCGACGAGCACCGCACCACGTTCTCCTGCGGCTCCTGGCTGCTCGACCCGCAGTTGCGCGACTACCTGCCCGAGGATTCCAACATCATCCGGTTCCAGCGCCGGTTCGAGTTGCTCCCCTACGTGCCGGCCGACGGGCCGGACGCCGACGTCGAGGTGCGGCGGTTCGCCTTCCGTACGCTCAGCACGCCGCTCGACCAACTGCCCCGGCGGACCGTGCTGCAACGCGCGATCATCGACCACCTGGCGGCCGGCGGCCACTGGCACTGGCGACACGGGCGGTTCCCGCTCTAGGGTCGGCCCGCTCCTGCCGGCGGTGGCCCGGCGGGGTCGTCGTCGGCTGGGGGCTGCGCCAACCGGCCGGCGATCCGTTCCAGGGCGACGAGGTCCTGTGGGGCGAGCCGGTCGACGAGGTGCCGCCGCACCGATTCGACGTGGACCGGTGCGGCGTCGCGCAGGGCGGCCATCCCCGGCCCGGTCAGCACGAGCAGGCAACCGCGCCCGTCGGCCGGGTCGGGTGCGCGGCGCAGCAGTCCGCGCGCTTCCATCCGGCTGGCGTGCCGGGACAGCCGGCTGCGTGACCAGCCCATCTTGTCGGCCTGCACGCCGAGGGTGCTGGTCTGCGCGGGCTGTTCCGACAGGGTGCTCAGCACCTCGTAGTCGGCCTCGGACAGGCCGATCGCCGCCAGGTCGTGCGCGGTGCCGGCCTGGACGGCGACCATCACGCGTCGCAGGGCCCGCCAGGCCCGTTCCTCGGCGGGCGTCAGCCACCGCACCGACCCCGACTTTGTTGACATGTAATCAATCTAGCATCTAGCCTTCGTTTCCATGTCAACGAAACCGCTCCGTGTCCTCGCGCTGACCTGCGCCACCCGTCCCGGCGCGCTCGGTCCCGCCGTGAGCCGGTGGCTGCTCGACGCGGTCACCCCCCGGGCTGCGGCACTCGACGTCGAGGTGGTCCCGGTGGCGCTCGGCGACCTGGACCTGCCGTTCCTCGACGAGGAGGAATCCCCGTCGTCGGGCGTCCACCGGCACGACCACACCCGCCGCTGGAGCGCGACAGTCGACGCGGCGGACGGTTTCATCGCCGTCACCCCGGAGTACAACCACGGGATGCCGGCGACGCTGAAGAACGCGCTGGACTACCTCGCCGTCGAGTGGGCGTGGAAGCCGATCGGTTTCGTCAGCTACGGCCACACCTCGGCCGGCACCCGCGCCGTCGAACACGCCAAGCAGGTGGTGACCGCCCTGCGCATGGTCCCGACGGGCACCACGGTCGCCGTCCGCATCGGCGACGCCGTCCGCGACGGCCGGCTGCGGTCCGAAGCCGACCGCGACGCGGCCGGTGCCGCCCTGCTGGACGAGGTGGTCCGGCTCGCCCACGCCCTGCGACCGATGCGCGAACGCGACCGGGCCACCCCCGGCCCGCTACCCGGCTCCTACGCCCGACGACTCACCGGCGACGACGCGCCCGAGGTGACCGTGCTGCAACGGTGCTGCTGGACGGAGGAGGCGCTGGTCAACGAGACCCTGGCCATCCCGCCGCTGCACGAGTCGGTGCCGGAGGTGCGCCAGTGGCTGGC
Source organism: Micromonospora sp. (assembly GCF_048594385.1). Taxonomy (NCBI): domain Bacteria; kingdom Bacillati; phylum Actinomycetota; class Actinomycetes; order Micromonosporales; family Micromonosporaceae; genus Micromonospora; species Micromonospora sp. Next base: position 6,348 of record NZ_JBMDWU010000281.1, read on the forward strand.
GGACTGGCACACCACCGGCCTCTGGCGCGACGGACGGCTGCTGGGCATGGTGCGTACCCGCACCGACGGCACCGACTGCCACCTGGGACGACTCGCCGTCGTACCCGACCTGCGCGGTCGGGGGGTGGGACGGTGGCTGTTGCGGGCCGCCGAGGTCGCCGCCGGACCGGGGTGTCGCCGCATCGAGCTGTTCACCGGGGCCAGGAGTCTGCGCAACATCGCCCTCTACCAGAGCGTCGGCTACCGGCCGGTGTCACCGGCCGGCCCGGACGGCACCGTCCGCCTGGCGAAGCACCTGCCCGGCACCGGACGCTGACCGGCCGGCACGGTCGACTCGGCCTGCCACAGGTCGCATCAGGCCACGCCGGGCTCAGGTCGGTGGGTCGCTGCCGGTCGGTGCGCCGGCCGGCTCGGAGACGTGCGCGGTGACGATCCGCCAGCCGACGCGCAGGCGTACCCAGGTCTGGGTCTGCCGACCGGTGGCGGCGGCGCCGGGGTAGCCGAACCGGGTGGTCACCACCGCGAGGTCCGGGCCGAACGTGGTGACCACCGGATCGACCAGCCGGCGGCCGGGCGGCAGCGCCGGTTGGGCGGCCCGCCACGTGCGCTGTTCGTCCCAGCCGTACTGGTGGTCGGCGAGACCGAACCGCACGGTCCGGTCGGACTGCCAGAAGTAGCCGCAGATCCGGTCCGCGTCGCCGTCGACCAGCGCCTGGTCGTAGCCGGCGAAGGCCGCCGTCACCTCGGCGACCACCTCCGCCCGGTCGATCTCCATGTGGTGCGTCCCTTTCCGCCGTCGGATGGCCGGCCGGTGGACCCGGTCGGTGGTCGGGGTGGGGGTCACCGGCCACCGACCGGGCCGGTCGGCTCAGCCGTTGACCGCCGACGCCGGCCGGGTGCCGTCGGCCGGACCATCCGGGGCGGCGACGGTGGCCGGGGCGGTGGCGACGGCCGGTGCGGACGGTTCGTGCCGGCGGTCCAGTTCGGCCTCGTCCGGGTCGGGGACGCGGGGCGCGGGCCGGCCCAGCGCGAAGACCGCGCAGATCGCCGCGACGAAGAGGTAGCCGAGCGCCACCGGACCGTTGGCGTTCCACTCGATCTTCTCACCGTGGATCAGCCCGACGAACGACAGCACCGCACCGACCCCGGCGAAGACCGCCGCCCGGACGAACCGCTTGTCGATGATGAAGACCACCACCGCGCCGAGCACCAGGCCGGCGAGGATCGCCCCCTGGCCGAGCACGAGCAGCCCGTCGTAGACCACCCCGGCGCCGTTGAGCGCCTCGTCGCCCACCGCGGCGGCGGTGGTGCCGGCCGCCGCCAGGGTGTTGTCGATCTGGCTGGTGGCCCAGGCCGCGATGTTCGGGATGAGCGCGGCGACCACGGCGGCGGCGTGCGCCCTCGGCGTCGCCTGGAATGCCTGGGCACCGATCAGCAGCCCGATGTACAGCAGGATCGGCACGATGGCCGCCGTCGGGAAGATCGTCGCGAGCAGGCCGAACATGCCCAGGAAACACAGCACCGCGATCACCACGCCGGTCGCCATCGAGTAGCCGGTGCGACCACCGGCCGCCTTCCAGCCCGGGTGTCCGACGTAGACGGCGGGCGGGAACGGCGAACCGAGGGCCGCGCCGATCACCGCGCCCGCCCCGTCGGCGAGCAGGACGCTGCGCAGGTTGTAGTGGTCACCGGCGGTCGCCGCGCTCTCCACGTTGGACATGCCCTCGGTGAAGTTGTAGACCCCGAGCGGGATCGCCGTGGCCAGCAGCGGCGCCATGTCGCCGAGACCGGTGAGCAGCAGGTCCAGCTTGAACGAGGGTACGGCGACCGCGACGTCCCGGGCGGCGGCGGTGACGTCCGGTACCGACATCGCCCCACCGGCCCAGCCGATCGCCGTGCCGACCAGCAGCGCGGCGAGCCCGATCGGGAACTGGAAGGGCAGCTTCACGTCGGTGAGCAGACCGATCAGCAGCAGCGCGAACACCGGCAACGCCACCCACGCCGTACGCCACATCTGCCCGGCCGGGTTCATCGAGATGAAGGTGACGGAGATCCCGGCCAGGGTGCCGAGCAGGGCGGCCCGGGGCGCGTACCGACGGATGTACGGGCCGACGAACGCGCCGACCAGCACGATCACGCCGATGATGAAGGCCCACGCCAGGCCGGCCTCCCAGGCCCGCACCGGGTCCCTGGTGCGCAGGTAGATCGGCAGCATGATGACGAAGATGACGATGAACATGTGCGGCACGCTCGGCCCGTACGGCAGGGCGGTCACGTCGGTGCGCTGTTCCCGGCGGGCCAGCCGCCGCGCCAGCAGGGTGTAGTAGACGTTCCCGGCCACCAGGGCGATGCCCAGCGCCGGCAGGATCGTGCCGAACACCTCCCCCTCGGGGAGATTCACCACGGCGACGCAGAGCCCGGTCAGGGTGAGCACGTTGACCAGGACGTTGACGCCGAAACCGAAGAACGCGTTGGTGTCGCCGCGTACCCAGAACGGGAGGGCGACGACGGTGGGCTTGGTGGGGACCATGGCTGCTCCCGGTCAGGAGGAGGGGTGCGACACGGAGGGGGTGGCGAGCGCGGCGCGTACCTGTGGGGAGTCGGCGACCCAGCCGAAGATCCCGCCCTGGGCGGCGATCATGTCGAGTCCGACCCGGTGGAACTCGGGGAAGTACGACCCGACGCAGTCGGCGAGCACGAGGCACTCGTACCCCCGGTCGTTGGCCTCCCGGACGGTGGTGTGCACGCACACCTCGGTGGTGACCCCGGTGACCAGGAGGCTGCGCACCCCCCGCGCGCGCAGCAGGGCGTCCAGGTCGGTGGCGTGGAAGGCGCCCTTGCCGGGCTTGTCGACGACCGGCTCGCCGGGCAGCGGCGTCAGCTCGTCGATGATGTCGTGGCCGTGCTCGCCCCGGACGAGGATGCGACCGTTGGGGCCCGGGTCGCCGATGCGCCGGCTCGGCGCGCCCCGGTGCAGCTTGGCCGGCGGGCAGTCGGACAGGTCGGGCAGGTGCCCCTCACGGGTGTGCACGACGGTGAGGCCGGCGGCGCGGACGTCGGCCAGCAGCGCCGCAAGCGGCGCGATGGTCCGGCGGAGCTGACCGACGTCGTTGCCCAGGCTCTCCCCGAAGCCGCCTGGCTCCAGGAAGTCGCGCTGCATGTCGATGACCAGCAGCGCCGTGCTGGCCGGCTCGAAGGAGTACGGGGTGGGCCGCGCGGCGGCGACTGTCGACACGGGCATTGCTCACTTCACCGTGGCGGCGATGACGTCGTCGGCGGTGGCGACGCAGCCGAAGACACCGCCCTGCATGGTCACCATGTGCAGGGCCGCGTCGTGGTTGCCCTTGTCGGTCGCGCCCGTGCAGTCGGACAGGATCAGGCACTCGAAGCCCCGGTCGTTGGCCTCCCGCATGGTGGTGTGCACGCAGACGTCGGTGGTGATGCCGGTGAGGATCAGGTGGGTGATGCCCCGGGTCCGCAGCACCAGGTCGAGGTTGGTGGCGTAGAACGCGCCCTTGCCCGGCTTGTCGACGATCACCTCGCCGGCCGCCGGGGCGACCTCCGGCACGATCTCCCAGCCGGGTTCGCCCCGGACCAGGATTCGCCCGGCCGGTCCGGCGGCGCCGATCTCGGCACCGATGCGGGCCGAGCGCCAACGCTTGTTCGCCGGCAGGTCGGACAGGTCCGGTTGGTGGCCCTCCCGGGTGTGTACGACCAGCATCCCCAGCGACCGGGCGTGCGTCAGCAGCCGGGCGGTGGCCGGCAGTCCGGCCCGGGTCAGTCCGATGTCGTAGCCCATCGCGTCGACGTAGCCGCCCGGCCCGCAGAAGTCGGTCTGCCAGTCGATGCAGAGCAGTGCCGTCCGTGTGGTGTCCACCGTGCCGTCGTACGGCCACGGGTAGGGGTTGGCCGGTACCGGCCCGATGCTGCCCATCCTCGCTCCCTGTCGTCGTCGAAGTTTCGGATCACCGTCGGGCGGCACGCCGCCAGGCCCGCCAGCCACCGGTGGCGCTGATGTCCTCGACCTGCGGTCCCACCGCGTACGCCTCGCAGAGGAAACCGAGCACGTCCCGCCCGTCGTGCAGCCGGACCCAGCCGAGGGAGAGCGGGGCCGGCACCCCGGCCAGCAACGCGCCGACGGCGGACGTGGGCAGCCGCCACAGCTCGATGTCGATCGGTAGGCCCGGTGGGTCGGTCGGGGCGGCCCGGACCAGGCCGGGCAGTCCCTCGTCGTCGGGGGTGTCCATCCGGTAGAGCCGGTAGAGCGGCGCGGTCCGGGCCGCGCCGACCAGGGTGGCCCCGTGCCCGGTCAGTTCACCGTTGCGGGACTCGCCGGCCAGGTGCCGCCCCACCACGGCGATCAGCAGCTCCGCCGGGGCGGGACCCGGCACCGGGCCACCGCCCGGCACCGCAGCCGCAACGGTGCCCGTCCCGGCCGGGTGGGCGTCCACCGGGGTGGGTTCGGTGGCCGTGGTGAGGGCGGCGGCGAGCCGGGCCAGGGTGAGGTCGCTGAACGCCGGGCCGATCAGGGTCAGGCTGGCCGGCCGCCCGCCCTCGGTGAACCCGTTGGGCACGGTCACCGCGGCCAGGTCGAGCAGGTTGGCGAACTGGGTGTAGCGGCCGAGCACGGTGTTGCGGCCGATGGGGTCCTCGGCGATCTCGTCGAGGGTGAACGTGGTGCCGACGGTGGGTACCACCAGCACGTCGATCTCCTGCCACCGCCGGTCCACCCGGGCCCGCAGCTCGCGGAGCCGGTGCTGGCCCCGGAAGGCGTCGACCGCGTCGTAGCGTCGACCGGTCTCCAGCACGGCCCGGGTGACCGGGAGGACCGACCCGGGATGCGCCCGCACGAAGTCGCCAAGCGCGACGAGCCGCTCGGCCACCCAGGGCCCCTGGTAGAGCAGGTCCCCCGCCGCGAAGTAGTCGTCCAGCGGCACCGGCAGCGCGTCGGCGACCAGCGCGCTCAACCGCCGTACGCCGACGGCGAACCGGTCGGCCTGCCCGTCGTCGCCGAAGAAGTCGAGGTCCTCCGGCCGGGGCACCCCGAGGCGCAGCGTCGCCGGCACGTCGGCGCTCGCCCGTCGCGCCGGCAGGGCACGGCCCCACGGGTCGGCGGGCGAGACGCCCCGGGCGGCGTGCAGCACGTCGACCGCGCCCGCGACGTCGGTGGTGAATACCGACACGCAGTCCAGCGAACGGCAGGCCGGCACCACCCCGGCGGTGCTGAGCAGACCCCGGGTGGGCTTGAGCCCGACGATGCCGTTCAGCGCCGCCGGGACCCGGCCGGAGCCGGCGGTGTCCGTACCCAGGGCGAAGCTGACCTGGCCGGCGGCGACCGCGACGGCCGACCCGGAGCTGGAGCCGCCGGAGACGAGACCGCCGCCGAAGACGCTCTCACCGCTGCCGTACGGCGAGCGGGAGCCGGTCAGGCCGGTGGCGAACTGGTCGAGGTTGGTCTTGCCGACGAGCAGGGCACCGGCGTCGCGCAGTCGGCGTACCACGGGCGCATCCTCGGCGGCCCGGTACCCGAAGTCGGGGCAGCCGGCCGTGGTGACCATTCCGGCGACGTCGATGTTGTCCTTGACCGCGAAGGGGATGCCGTACAGCGGGAGCGTGGCGGGATCGTGGCGGCGGGTCAGTTCCTCCGCGCAGGCCCGCAGCTCGGCGGCCGGGACGGTGCTGATCCAGACCGGTCCCCCGTCCCGCCCGGCGAGTCCGGCCAGGACGTGTTCGACCTGGTCGACGGGGGTGGTCGCACCGCTGCGGTAGGCCGACCGTAGTTCCGGGACGGTGCCGATGCGCTCTGACATACTGTCGATTGTCGACTGTCTTGTTACGAGCGACGGTCCGCGTCGTAACGACGCCATGACGGCCCGCAGACCGGACCACCGACCGGTGACCGGCCCACCGGCTCCTTCCGGCAGCCGTCCACCTCGCGATGCCCATGGCGCGCCCGGCCCACCGAGATAAGGAACGATTGTTCTTGACCGCTCGTTCCTCAATCGTTAGCGTTCTCGGCATGGGCCGCCCGAGGGGTTTCGACGAAGAAGTCGTGACGGCCGCGGCGGCGGAGCTGTTCGCTGGCCGGGCCTACGACGGGGTGTCCGTCGACGACCTCGTCCAACAGTTGGGAGTGCACCGCAACAGTTTGTACAAGACCTTCGGCAGTAAGCGGGGGCTGTATCTCGCCGCGCTGCGGTGGCACCTCGATCACCGGCTCCCGCCGCTGACCGAGCAGCTCGCCGCCGGCGCGGAGGTCGCCGACGACCCCGCACTCGATCTGCTGTTGTTGGCGGCGGTCGAGCGCGCTCCCCGCGACGTCGAGGTGGCCGCCCTCGTGACCAAGGCGTGGCAGGCGCTGGATCAGGCCCTGCAGCGGACACCGGCGAACGACACCGACAGCATCCGCTCGACCGCGTTGAACGCCCTGCTGGGTGAGCGGCTGCGGGCTCGGGCCGCTGCGGCGACGACCGACCCTTCGTAGCCCCGCCCTCCCCCGCCCGGCGCTGCCCACGCCGGTGCCCCACCATGCCCTGCGGCCGGTGCCGCCAGGCCCACGAAAGGACCGTTGACATGGCCAGCGTCCGCATCGACGGCGACGATCTCGTCGTGGAGATCGAGGGAATGGACAGGTTGTGGTCGCTCAAGAGCCGTCTGGTGATCCCGTTGGCGAACGTCCGCGGTGCCACCGCCGATCCGGGTATCGCCGCCGAACCCAAGGGCCTTCGGGCACCGGGAACGAGCCTGCCCGGCGTGATCACGGCCGGCACCTTCCATCAGGACGGTGAGCGCGTCTTCTGGAACATCCGTGACGGTGCCCGCGCCGTCGTCATCGAACTCGCCGACGAGCACTATGCCCGCCTGGTCGTGGAGGTCGTCGACCCGGCCGCCACGGTCGCCCTGATCGAGCAGGTGGTCCTGCGATGATCCCGTTCGACCGGATGCCGCACACCGCCCGGCGGATCGCATGGAGAGCCGCGGTCGGCGCCGTCGTGGTCGGGAGCATCGCCGTGGGGGCCCTTCCCGCCGCCGCCGTGCGCTGCGTGCCGGGCGTGCCCGCCACGGACCGCGAGATCACCTTCACTGTGGACGGCACCGTCACGTACGGCACCCTGCACATCCCCGTTCACCGCCGGCGGCAGCAGATGCCGGCCGTGTTGTTGCTGCCGGGCAGCGGCCCCACCGACCGCAACGGCGACCAGCCGCCCGCGCTCACCCCACACACCCTGGCCAAACTCGCCGAGGCGCTGGGGCGCGACGGAGCCGTCAGCCTGCGCTTCGACAAGTACGGCACGGGCCGGACCGGGCTGGGCGCCTACGCCGGGAATCCCGAGACGATCGACTACCCTGCCTTCGTCCGCCAAGCCGATGCCGCGTACCGGCTACTCGCCGACCAGCCCGAGGTCGACCGGCGAGCGGTACGGCTGATCGGGCACAGCGAAGGTGCACTGACGGCACTGCAGGTCGCAGTCACCGCCGAATCCCGTGCAGCCGGAGTCGGGCTGTTGCAACCCCTGGCCCAGCGGTTCCTCGACGTGCTCGCCAGGCAACTGCACGGCCAACTCGCCGCCGCCGTCGCCGCAGGTCAGATGAGCCGGCAGGAGCAACGCACCATCGGACGCGCCGTCGACCGGGCCGTCGCCGATCTCCGGGCGCACCGCCCGCCGGACACCACGGGCATGCCACCCGCCCTCGCCGCGCTCTTCCAGGCCCTCGGCGGCCCCAACCGGCGCTACGTGGAGACCATCGACGCCCTCGACCCCGCGTCGGTCGCACTCCGGCTGCCGCCTCGGACCCCTGCCCTGCTCACCTGCGGAACCGCAGACCAGCAGATCCCGTGCCACACGACCACACGGCTGGCAACGGCGCTGGAGCGGGCGCACACCCGCGGGCCCGGCCGGATCGTGCTGTTCGACGTGGCGCACGATCTGACCGACCCCGCGAACCCGGAGGTGCTCGCCCCGGCGACACTCCACGCACTGCACCGGTTCATGCGGCATGGCACCAGATAGACGCGGCCACGCTCACGCTGCCCGGTGTGACGGACCTGCCGGTCACCCTCGACCGACCACGTGCCCGACCACCAGCACGACGGAACCTAGCCGAGGTACGAGCGCGCGCCGTGCGCGGAGAGCACGGCGAGCACCTCCTCCGGGTCTCCCCCGGCGACCGCCTCGAACAACCGCTCGTGCCGGTGCACGCCGTCGAGCGGCTGGGCCAGCTCCGCCTCACGGCGCAGGTTGATCGCCATGTAGAGCTGCAACTTCACCAGGATCGAGTCGTACACATCGGACAGCTTCCGGTTACCGGCGAGCGCCACCAGTGCGACGTGGAACGCCCGGTGCGCCTGCGCGACCAGCATCCGGTCGCCGTGCCGCACCGCCTCGCGCATCTGCTCCAACGCCGCCCGCAGGCCGGCCAGGTCGCCGTCGCGGCCCACCGGGATGCCGGCCCGCACCGCGAACCGCTCCAGCACGTCGCGCAGCTCGTAGAGTTCCCGCACGTCGCGGTCGGAGAGGGTGGCCACCCGGACGCCCCGCCGGGGCACGTGCTCCACCAGCCCCTGTTGGGCGAGCAACCGCAGCGCCTCCCGCAGCGGTGCCCGGCTGATCCCCAACCGCCGGGTCAGTTGCTCCTCCACCAGGCGTTCGCCCGGGTCGCTCCGGCCGCTGAGGATCTCCTGGGTCAGCCGGGTGACGGCCAACTCCACCAGGCTGACACTCTCCAGCTCACCATCCATCGGCGATGCGGCCACGTCGTTCACTCCGCTGAGTCTGCCATCTGTCACCTGACGGTCGGCGCGGCGCGTCCCCCGCCCGGGGGATGCCGCGCCGGCCGGCCCGGAACCGCCGGCTGCCGCCCCGCTCAGCGTCCCTGCCAGTCCTCGGCCTCGGTGAGCGGCACGGGGTGGGGTCGCCGCACCGTCGTGTCCAGCGTGATCCGCCGGCCCTCGGCCGCCGACCGCAGCAGCCCGGTCATCGTGTCGAGGACGTGCAACGCCAGGTCACCGCCCGCCCGGGGGGCCCGGGTGGCGTCGGCCCGGACCACGTCGATCAGCCCGAGGCCCCGGGCGCCGGCCCGGTAACCCGCCGACGGGGCGAGCACCTGCCAGCCGTCGCCGCCGAGCGGGCACAGCCGGACCTCGCCGTCGAAGTAGTTCGGGTCGGGTACGGCGAGGGTGCCGGTCTCCCCGTGCACCTCGATCGGCGCGGCCGTCGTGGTCACCCCGTCGAAGCTGGTGGTGATGGTGGACAGCACGCCGCTGTCGTGTTCGAGCACGCCCGACACGTGGGTGTCCACCAGGACGCGGACGCGCTGGCCGAGGCGCGGGCCGTTGCCGATGACCCGTTCCGGGCGCAGCCGGCTGGCCGTACCGGTCACCGCGCGCACCGGACCGAGCAGGTGGATCAGCGCCGAGAGGTAGTAGGGGCCCATGTCCAGCAACGGGCCGCCGCCCGGGGCGTAGTAGAAGTCGGGGTGGGGGTGCCAGCGCTCGTGTCCGGGGGTGACCATGACGGCCGAGGCGGCCAGCGGACGCCCGATCAGTCCGCCGTCGATCGCCGCGCGGGCCGTCTGGGTGCCGGTGCCCAGGACGGTGTCGGGCGCGCAGCCCACCCGTACCCCGGCCGAGGCGGCCCGGTCGAGGACCGTACGGCCCTGCGGCAGCTCCACGGCGAGCGGCTTCTCGACGTACACGTGCTTGCCGGCGTCGATCGCGGCGAGCGAGACCTCCACGTGGGCGGCGGGGATGGTGAGGTTGAGCACCGTCTGCACGTCGGGATGGTCGAGCAGGCCCGCGACGCTCGTCGCCTCGGCGTCGGGGAGGGTCGCGGCGGCCGCGGCCGACCGGTCGGCGTCGAGGGCGGCCACCGCGACGCTGCGCAGCGCGGGCTGGTGGACCAGGGTGTCCAGATAGGCGCGGGAGATGACCCCGAGCCCTACGACGCCGACGCGGTGCGGGTCGCCCACAGCATGCCCCTCTCGATGACGGTCCGCACGGACGGGTGCTCCAGCACGTCGAGGCTGTGCCCGGGGGTCGTCACGACGACCCGGCCGGCGCCCCAGCGCCGGGTCCAGATCGCCGGCGAGGTGACCGGCCGGTGCCAGGGGTGCCAGTCCCGGGTGGGGTGGACGGTGGTGGCCAGGCCCGCGACCAGGTCGGCGGGCAGCACCCAGGACTGCTCGGTGACCAGCTCGAAGTCGGCGATCCCGGCGGTGATCGGATGCTGGCGGCCGAGGTCGGTGACCGTCACCGTGTGCGGCAGGAAGTTGTCCTCCTCGCCGCCGCGCCGCTCGCAGGGCTCCCGCCCCGGGTGGGTCGCGAACTGGCCGCCCACCAGGTGCAGGTAGTCCGACGAGGCGCGGAACGCGTCCACGATGCCGCCGTGCCAGCCGGTCAGGCCCGTACCGGCGACGACCGCCGCGCGCAGCCCCGCCACCTGTTCGGCGGTGATCTCGGCCATCGTCATGCACTGCACGACGAGGTCGGTGCCGGCCATCGCGTCGGCGTCGGCGTAGACCTCGGTGGACTCCTCGATGCGTACGGAGTAGCCGTTGTCCTCAAGGAACGGCAGGAACAACTCCGTCGCCCGGACGGGCTGGTGCCCCTCCCAGCCGCCGCGAACCACCAGTGCTCTGCGCTGCGTCACGCTCGCTCCCTCCACGGTCGACCGTCGGTCGGCCGGCGCCGTGCCGCCGGCGGGCGTGCCGGCCGGGCACTGGAAACCGTACCCGGATCCGCCGACACGATCGGCCCGCGCGGATCGCGGCACCGCCGACGGACCGCCCCCCCCCCCCCCGGTGGGTGGGATGCGGCTCAGGACCGGGGCGTCCACGGGCGCAGGGCGACCTCGGTGGCCTGCTGGAGGGACGCCCGGATCGCGGCCGGGTCGGCGCGCCGTCGCGGGTCCTCCAGGAGCGTGGTCAGGGCGGCGGTGGCCGCGCCGACGAACGCGCCGACCAGGGCGGCGGCGCTGACCTCGTCGAGGCGGTCGGGATAGGCGGCGGCGAGGTGCCGGGCGATCTCGCGTTGACTCTCCCACTGCAGTTGCAGGGCCCGACCCCGGACGGCGGGCACCTCCATGGTCAGCCGGATCCGCAGCGCGGCGAGGGGACCGGTCATGTCCCCGCTCTCGTCGTTCGCCTGCCGCAGCGCGCGCAACAGCACCTCGGCCGGTTCCTCGTCCGGCGACCGGCCGGCGATGGCGTCGACCGCGACGCGCACCCGACGGTCGGCCTCCGGGAAGAGCAGATCCTCCTTGCTCGGGAAGTAACTGAAGAAGGTGCGGGTGCCGATGTCGGCGGCGGCGGCGATCTCGGCGATGGTGGTCGCCTCGTAGCCCTGGCGTCCGAACAGGTCGACGGCGGCGTCGACGAGCGCCTGCCGGGTGCGGGCCCGTTTGCGGTCGCGGAGGGACATCGGCACACCTTAGCGCACCGAGCGCAAATCCGCACTCATTGCATTTCCGCACTGAGTGCGGGAAAGTTCGGGTCATGCGTACCGTACTCATCTCCGGGGCCGGCGTGGCCGGCCCGACCCTCGCCTACTGGCTGGCCCGCGCGGGGTGGCGGCCCACGGTGGTCGAGCGCGCGGCCGGGCAGCGCTCCAGCGGCAACCCGGTCGACGTCCGCGGACCGGCCCTGCCCGTGGTCGAACAGATGGGTCTGGTGGGTGCCCTGCGGGCGGCGGCCACCCACGCCACCGGGCTGCGGATCGTCGACCGGACGGGCCGGCCCGGTCGCCGCATCGCGATGCCCGCCACCCGCAGCCCGGCCGGCACGGCGGAGATCGAGGTGCCCCGCGCCGACCTCGCCCGCATCCTGCACGACGCGGCCCGCGACGACGCCGAGTTCCGGTACGACGACACCGTCACCCGACTCGACCAGGACCCCGACGGGGTGGACGTCACCTTCGCCACCGGCCCGCCCCGCCGGTTCGACCTGGTCGTCGGCGCGGACGGGCTGCACTCGACGGTCCGCCGGCTCGCCTTCGGCCCGGAGCGTGACGTCGTCCGCCACCTCGGCCTCTACGTGGCCACCACACTGCTCGGCGAGGCACCGGAGCATCCCCACGACGTCCTGCTGCACAACGCACCGGGCCGGCTCGTCGCGATCCACCCGGTCCGGGGCGAGGCGGGGGTCGCCTTCATCTTCCGGCACCCCGCCGTCGTCGACTTCGACCACACCGACGCGGCCCGGCACCGGCAGATCCTCACCGACGCGTACGCCCGGGAACGTGGCTGGCGGATCCCCGAGTTGCTGGCCCGGGCCCGGCAGGCGGACGACCTCTACTTCGACGCGGTCACCCGGGTGGTGCTGCCGTGCTGGTCCAGGGGGCGGGTCACGTTGCTCGGCGACGCGGCGGCCTCGGTGTCGTTGTTCGGCGACGGGTCGAGCCTGGCCATCGCCGGGGCCCGGACCCTGGCCACCGCCCTCGCCGGGCACGAACCCGCCGCCGCCCTGCGCCGCTACGAGGCCGAGCACCGCCGCCGCACCGACCGTCGCGGGCGGTCCACCGGCCTCGTGGCGTCGGTGCTGGTCCCGAGGAGTCGCCCGGGCATCGCCGTCCGCAACGCGCTCGCCCGGGTGCTGCCGGCCGGCTGACCTCCCCGACGACGCTGCCCGCCCGCGCCGCCGGGGCACCGGACGGACGCCCGCCGCCCGTACGATTTCCCCGTGCGCGAGCTGCTGCGATCCTGGTGGCGTGAGCCCCGCCCGGCGCGCCCTGCGCCGCACGGGTGGCGCGACGGGGCGCTGGTCGCCCTGCTCGCGGCGGCGGCGCTGGTGGAAGGGCTCGCCCGGTGGGGCAGCCTTCCGCAGCCGGCGGCCGTGCCGGTCCTGATCGGTGTCGGTCTCGCCCCGGTCCTGCTGTGGCGGCGGAGCCGCCCGCTGCTCGTGACCCTCGTCGCCTTCCCGGTCTGCGCCGTGGGCGAGGTCATCGTCGGTGGCGACCTCGGCCTGCACACGCTTGCCTACCTGCTGCTGGCGGTGTTCGCGCTGACCCGCTGGGGGTCGGGGCGGGAGGCCGGATTCGGTGCGATCCTCGTCGCCGCGAAGATCACCTGGTCGACTGTGGTCGGCCACCTCGGCCCGGACGACGCCCTGGGCGGGGCCGGGGTGGTCGCGGCGGCGCTCGCGGTCGGGGCCGCGCTGCGCTGGCGGGACCGGGCCCGACGGCGGGAGGTCGAGCAGGTGACGCTGCGCGAACGGGAACGGCTGGCCCGCGACCTGCACGACACCGTCGCCCACCACGTGTCCGCGATAGCCGTCCGGGCCCAGGCCGGGCTCGCCCTGCTGGAGACCCGACCCTCGGCCGCCGCCGACGCGTTACGGCTGATCGAGACGGAGGCGAGCCAGGCCCTGACCGAGATGCGCACCCTGGTGCGGGCCCTGCGCCGCGACGAGCCGGCCGACCGGGAGCCGAGCCCCCACATCGCCGACCTGCGGCAGCTGGCGGACCGGACCGGTGACGGTCCGGCCGTCGAGGTGGACCTGGTCGGCGACCTGGATGGCCTGCCGGCCCCGGTGGCGGCCACGATCTGCCGGCTGGCCCGGGAGTCGGTCACCAACGCCCGCCGGCACGCCCGGGACGCGACCCGGATCACCGTCCGGGTGGTGGCCGACGAGGACACGGTGCGGCTGCGGGTCAACGACGACGGCGTCGGTCCGCCGGCACCCCGACGTGACGGCTACGGGCTGGTCGGGATGCGGGAACGGGCCCACCTGCTCGGCGGCTCGCTCGACGCCGGCCCCGACCGGGACCACGGGTGGACGGTCACCGCCGCGCTGCCCCGGGCCGTGGCGTGAACGGCGGGACCCGGGTACGGGTGCTCGTGGCCGACGACCAGGAGATCGTCCGGACCGGGCTGGCGATGATCCTCGCCGCGCAGCCCGACGTCGAGGTGGTCGGCGAGGCGGCCACCGGGCAGCGGGCGGTCGAGCTGGCCCGGCGGCTGCGCCCCGACGTGTGCCTGTTCGACATCCGGATGCCCGGCGTGGACGGGATCGAGGCGACCCGGCTGCTGGCCGGTCCGGGGGTCGCGGACCCGATGGCGGTGGTGGTCATCACGACGTTCGACCTGGACGAGTACGTCTACGCCGCGCTGCGCGCCGGGGCGCGGGGCTTCCTGCTCAAGGACTGCGGCCCGGCCCTGCTCACCCAGGCCGTCCACGCGGCGGCCGCCGGGGACGCGCTGATCGCGCCGCAGGTCACCACCCGGCTGCTCCGGGCGTTCGCCGACGCCGGCCCGGCCACCCCGCCCCGCCAGCCGGTCGACCGGCTCACCGACCGGGAGGAGCAGGTGCTGGGGGCGGTGGCCCGGGGACGCACCAACACCGAGATCTCCGCCGAGCTGCACATCACGCTGAGCACGGTCAAGACGCACGTCGCCAGCCTGATGGCGAAGCTGGGGGCCCGTAACCGGGTCGAGGTCGCGATGTGGGCGTACGAGACCGACCGGCTGCGCGGCGGCTGAGCCGACATCCGGCGACGGCGTGGCCCCGGCGGGGACGGTCGAGGGTGGACGCCGCCAAAAGTACGGCCGACGACCCCGACCATCGGCCGGTCCGACTGCGGCCCGTGGACCGATGAACCGCCCGGGTCCCGGTCGCCATGCTCGGGTCATGACGACGCGACGACGGGACTGGCCCCTCCTCACCGGGCTCATCGCGCTCAGCGCGCTGCCCACCCTCGGCAGCGCGCTGCGGGTGGCCGCCCTCGCCGGTGGGGCTGAGGTGACCCCCGCCAACGAACGCTTCTTCGCCGCGCCGGTGCCGGTGCTGCTGCACATCGCCGCCGCCGTCACGTTCAGCCTGCTGGGGGCGTTCCAGTTCGCGCCGGGGTTCCGGCGGCGTCACCGGGCCTGGCACCGCCGGGCGGGCCGGGTACTGGTCGGCTGTGGGCTGGTGGTGGCCGCGTCCGGATGGTGGATGAACGCCACCTATCCGCTGCCACCGGGCGACGGCCCGCTGCTCATGGTGCTGCGATACCTGTTCGCCGCCGGCATGTTCGTCGCCGTCGCCGCCGGGTTCGTGGCCGTCCGACGGCGACGGCTGTCCCAGCACCGGGCCTGGATGATGCGGGGCTACGCGATCGCCCAGGGCGCGGGCACCCAGGGCGTGCTGCTGTCGACCTGGGCGCTGGCGGTGGGACCGACGACCGAGCTGTCCCGGGCGTTGCTCATGGGGGCGGCCTGGACGCTCAACCTGCTCGTCGCCGAGTGGCTGATCCGCAGGCGGCGGCCCGGCCCGGTCGCGGCGACCCGCCCGGCGACGCTCGCCGCCACCGGCTGAGCTGCCGGCGGGCGGGGTGAAGGTGCCGGGTCAGGCCGCCCCGGGTCGGCGCAGGTGCCAGACGCGTGCCGGGGGCAGGTTGAGCCAGACGGTGCGCTGCCCGGTGGCATAGGCGCGCTGGTAGGAGCGCATGACGCTGTCGACGGCGGCGTGCCGGCGGGCCTCGGCGGAGCCGGCGAAGGCCCGCCGCGCCGGGCGGGTGCCCCGATAGGCGAAGTACGTCAGTGCGCCGCCCGGCCGCAGCAGCCCGACGAACCGCGCCATGATTCCCGCCACCTGCACGGGATCGAAATTGGTCATCGGCAGGCCGGAAACGATGACGTCGTACGCCCGGGAGGTTCGGTACTCCTCGATTTCCGTACGGTGGATCTCGACGGCAACCGTGGCGGTGCGGGTGGTGTCACGCAACCGGGCGACGAATGTCGGACTGACTTCGACGATGTCGAGACGACTGGTCGGGGGCAGCACGTCGAGGATGGTCCGGGTGACCGCTCCGGTGCCGGCACCGACCTCGAGAACTGTCAGCGGGCCGCCGGACCGGACACGTATCGGGTGAACCAGTTCCCTGGCCAGAGCTCTGCTGCTGGGTGCCACGGCGCCGACGGCCCGGGGATGGCGAAAGGCCTCGGCACAGAAGGAAAAGGGGCTCCGGGTTCCGGTGGCCGCTGCATTGTCGCGGTTCATGGATGACGACGTTATGAGCGTGCCACCCTGCCGTGATCCGTCGAATTCCGCTCGACTCCCCCTACTTTCGTGGGGGGTGGAACGTGGCCGGAAGTCGGGAGTCCCGGCCTGTCCGGCTCCCTAGGATCATGGGCGTGGTCGCATTTCCGGCAGGAGCACGGATCGGACGTTTCGTCCTGGTGGCGTGGTTCACGGCCCTGATGGTGAACAACGCGGTCCTCACCACCACGGGACGGGAACGGGTCGCCGCGTGCGTGCTCCTCCCGGTCTGCGCCGTCGCCCTCCTGGTGCGCCGGCTGCCCTGGTTCGTCGCCCCGGCCCTGCTGTTCACGACGGCGGCGCTGCTGGGCGTGACGACCCCGCTCCTGCTGGTCTGCGTGACGGTCTACGACCTGGCCGTGGACCGCCGCGCCCGGGTGGCGGTCGCCGGTTTCGCCGGTGTGCTGACCGTCAACGCCGCCGTCGAGCTGGTCGCCACCTCGCGCTGGCTGGCGTACGACTACGTCCCGGCGGTGATCCTCGCCCTGTTGGCGCTGGTCATCGGGCTGTGGCGGGGCAGCCGGCGGCGTACCCTGCAACTGCTCGCCGACCAGGTCGAGCACCTGCGGATCGAGGCGACGCTACGGGAGGAGGCCGCCCGCAGCCAGGAGCGTTCCCGGATCGCCGCGGAGATGCACGACGTGCTGGCCCACCGGCTGAGCCTGATCGCCCTGCACACGGGGGTGCTCGTGGCCCGGGGCGACGAGCTTCCCGAGCGGGTAACCGACCGGTTGCGGCTCCTGCGGGCCACCTCCACCGCCGCGATGGCCGACCTCCGCGACGTGCTCGGGGCGCTGCAGGTGCCGGCCACCGCCGGGGTGACGGCACCCGTACCGGGCCGGGTACGGCACCTCGTCGACGAGGCGCGGTCGGTGGGACAGTCCGTCGACCTGGTGATCGAGGGCAGCGCGGACGAGGTGCCCACCACGCACCGGCTCGGCGTGTACCGGGTGGTGCAGGAGGCGCTGACCAACGTGCGGAAGCACGCGGCGGGCGCGGCCACCACGGTGCGCATCGACTACCGGCCGCCGGTCACCACGGTCGAGGTCACCAGCACCGGTGGCACGGCGGCCCCGGACCGGGTCCGCTCCGGCTACGGGCTCGTCGGTCTCCGCGAACGGATCACCGCCCTCGGCGGCCGGTTGCAGTCCGGGCCCACCGGCGTCGGCGCCTGGCGGGTCCACGCCACCGTCCCGCACCCGGTCGTGCCGCACACCCCGTCGGACGGGGGGACGGCGTGATCCGCGTCATGATCGTCGACGACGACGCCCTGGTCCGGCTCGGCCTGTCGGACCTGCTGGAGGGCGACCCGGAGATCACCGTGGTGGCCCAGGCCGCCGACGGCGTCGAGGCCGTCGAGAAGGCGGCGGCCGGGCAGGTCGACATCGCGCTGATGGACGTCCGGATGCCCCGCCTGGACGGCATAGCCGCGGTCGGCGAACTGCGCAGACTGCCGCGCCCGCCCCGGATCATCACGCTGACCACGTTCGACCTCGACGACTACGTGTACCGGGCGCTCGCCGCAGGCGCGGACGGATTCCTGCTCAAGGACACCGATCCGGCCGAGATCCTGCGCGCCGTGCACCTGGTGGCGGCCGGCTCGGCCATGCTGCATCCCGCTGCCGCCCGCCGCCTGATCGACCGCTACCACGCCACGACCACGCCGCAGTCCGCCGCCGCGCAGTCGCGCATCAAGCGGCTCACCCCGCGGGAACGCGACGTCCTCGTCCTGCTCGCCAGGGGTGACACCAACGCCGACATCGCCGAACGCCTCGCCATGCGGGAGAGCACGGTCAAGGCGCACGTCAGCCGCATCCTGGCCGCCCTCGACGTCACCAACCGGGTGCAGGCCGCGCTGCTGGCCCGCGACGCCGGTCTGGGCAGGTGAGAATCGGCCGACCCCCTACTTTCGTCGGGGATCACCGACGCAGAACGGCAGGTTCCCCCGGCGACGCCGATGGCTAGCGTCGAACCATGACCGCAACCGCCACCCGGGACGACGCCGCGACAGCGGCCCCGCACACCGTCCGGACCGGCCCGCGATGACGGACACGCTTGCCGACGTGCTCGGCGGGGTACCCGCACCGGCCGCCTACGCGCTCCTGGCCGCCGCCCTGTTGATCGAGTCGAATCTCCTGTTCGGGGTCTTCGTCCCCACCCTCACGGTGATGGTCACCGCCGGCGCGCTGGCCGGGGCCGGGCACCTCGACCTGCCGGTGGTCGTCGCCGTCGCCGCCGGCTCCGTGGTGACGGCCGACCTGATCGGCTACGGCGTTGGCCGCCGGTTGGGGGGTCGGCTCCGCACCAGCCGGATCGGCCGGACGATCTCCCCGGCCGCCTGGACCCGCTCGGAGTCGGTCATGCACCGGCACGGTGGCCGGGCGGTCGCGGTGGCGCGGTTCGTCCCCCTGCTGCGGACCCTGGTGCCGCACCTGGCCGGAGCGACCGGGGTGCCGTACCGGCGGATCGCCCCGTACAGCGTCGGCGCCGCCGTCACCTGGGCCTGCGTGGAGGCCGGCGGCGGCTACCTGGCCGCCCACTCGATCCACCGGATGTCCACACCGGTCACGGTGACCGCCCTGGCCGTCGTCGGCCTCGGCGCGCTGGTCGTGGCCGCCCGTCGGCGGCGAGGCGTCGGCGACCCGGCCGTGGCCCCCCGCAGGCGGCGGGACGTTCACCCGCCCGACCAGGGCACCCGGGCGTCGGTCCCCCCGGCGGGGTCGCCGCCGCAGGTCTAGGCGAACCGGTCGGCGAGCGCGGTCAGCTTGGCGACGTACGCCGGCCACTCCTGGTCGTCGATGACCTGCGGGTTCTCCCGCCGCCAGCCGACAGTCGCGTCGTGTTGCTCGCGCAGGATGTCGGCGTGGCCGGCGTGCCGGGCGAGATCGCAGGTCACGTGGATGATGATCTGGTGCAGGGTCACGTCCTGGTGCCCCGGCCGCCACCACGGCACCCGCCCCGGCGCGTCGAGCGGCAACTCGGCGATCGTCTGGTCGGCGAACTCGGCCACCCGGCGGTACAGGTCGATCAGGCCGTCCTTCGTCTCGTCCGCCCGCGCGTACCAGTCCGCCTGCGGGTCCTCGTCGTACGCCGCCAGGGGGAGCAGTTCGTCGGGCGACGGGAACTGCCGGCCGAAGGTGGGGCCGAAGTAGCCGGCCTCCACGTTCAGGCAGTGCTTGAGCAGACCCAGCAGGTTGTTGCCGGTGGCGGTGCGGGGCAGCCGGGCCTCGCGTTCGTCGAGCCCTTCCAGCTTCCACACCAGGTCGTCGCGGGTGGCCTGGAGGTAGTGCCGCAGTGCCGCCTTCGGATCGTCCCGTTCCGTCATGCCCGGCAGTCTCCCCCACCGGTACGACATCCGTGGGCTTGGCCCGTCGCGGCAAACAGCTTCCTGACAGTCGACGGTGATGCTGGGCCCCGGCGGGATCGCCGCAGAGCTGACCGGAGGCGTGAGGATGAGGAAGCAACTGATGGCTGCGCTGTGCAGCGGCGTACTGCTGGTCGGCGGGTGCTCGACCGCCGAGGAGGCCCCACCCGCCGCCGGCAGCACCGGCGGGGCGGAGGTGGCCACCCTCCAGACCGGCGCGCCCACCCCCGCCGCGTCGGCGACGACGCCGAAGGACGAGCGGCCACGGGAACGCCTCGACGACACCCCGGAGGACCAGAAGGAACGCCTCAAGCCGTACATGAAGTGCCTGACCGAGCACGGCGTCGACGTCACGAAGCGGCGCAGCGACGGCACCGGCGCGGACGCGACCAGCAAGGCGGGCAAGGCGTGTGAGCACCTGATGCCGCTACCGCCGTGGGAGTTCGACCCGGCTAACCCGGAGGCCAAGGACTTCGCCCGGGACGTCGTGAAGTGCCTCAAGGACAAGGGCGTCCGGTACGTCGAGGTGGGCGCCGACGGCACGGGCTGGGCCTTCGGCGGCAAGAACAACGACGCCGAGTCGATCTCCAAGGGGTTGAAGTACTCCCCGGCGTGTGAACGCGAGGTCGCCGCGAAGCGCAAGTAGCCGCGCCGGCCGGCGGCGCCGCCCACCCCGGGCGACGCCGCCGACGGTCGTCCCGCAGGGCGATCGTGACACCGGTTTGTCAGGAACCGGTCAGGACCGTACATGACCTTTTTCTCACGAACGTCGGATCTCCCCGTCACCCGCCCGCCGAGCTGCGCACCGACCGGGAGGTGCCCGGTGTCACCGCCTTCCGCCCGATCCGCGACCCCTCTGACCTGCTCTATATTCCCCAGCATGTGCGCACACGTGATGCTCGCGGAGGACGATCCGCGGCAGGCCGAGGCGTTGCGCCGCTACCTCACCGCGGCGGGCCACCGGGCGACGGTCGTGGCCGACGGCGAGACGGCGCTGCGTCAGGCCCGGGAGCAGACGTTCGACCTTCTCCTGCTCGACGTGATGCTGCCGAAACTGGACGGCATGCAGGTCTGCCGGATACTGCGGCAGGAGTCGGACGTGCCGGTGCTGATGCTGACCGCGCGGTCCGCCGAGGACGACCTGCTGCGCGGGCTGGACCTGGGCGCCGACGACTACATGACCAAGCCGTACAGCCCGCGTGAGCTGGTGGCCCGGGTGCGCACCCTGCTGCGGCGGGTACGTACGACGCCCCAGGAGTCACCGGTGCACCGGCTCGGACGGCTCACCGTCGACGAGTCCCGACGCCTGGTCACCGCCGGGGACACCACCGTCGACTGCACCGCCGGCGAGTTCGCCATCCTCGCCGCGATGATCCGGCAGCCCGGCCGGGTGTTCAGCCGGGTGCAACTGCTCGAACACACCCGGGGCGTCGACCGGGAGTCGACCGGACGCACCATCGACGTCCACGTGATGAACCTGCGCCGCAAGATCGAGGCGAACCCGCGGCGGCCACAGCAGCTGCTGACCGTCTACGGCGTCGGCTACAAGCTCAGCGCCGGCGCGTCGTGACCCGGCAGCCGCGGGTCCCCCTGCACCGCAGCCTGGTGGTGCGGCTGCTGGCCACCTCGCTGCTGGTCGCGGTCTGCGCGATCCTGGCGACGACCTGGCTGGCCGTGCAGTCGACCACCCGGGCGATCCAACAGGAGCAGGGGCGTTCGCTCGCCGACGACAAGAGCATCTACGACACGCTGCTGGACCACGCGGCGACCCACCGGGACTGGACCGGGGTCGACGTGGTCCTCGCCGAGCGGGCCGACCGGCTCGAACGGCGGATCACCCTGATGACGCCGGACCGGCAGGTGATCGCCGACTCCGCGCCGGACGGCCCGTCGTTGCAGACCGCCCGGCCGTCGGCGACCGTCGACCCGTTGCAGGTCGACCTGGGGCTGACCGGCGGGACCGAACGGGTCGATCCGCGCGCGGTCGGGCCGTACCGGCTGACCAAGCGGGAGAGCAACAACATCCGGGAGCTGGCCGAGCGGCAGCTCGGCTGCGTACGCGCCGAGTCCAGGGCGGACGCGCGGGTCGTGGTGGATCCGGCCGGCCGCGCCTCGGTACAGGTGAGCGACCCGAAGGACCGGGGCATCGTCGGGTTCTGCCTGCCCGACGAGCTGACCCGCCCGATGCCGAGCGAGGCCGCCGGGATCGCCCAGTTGGAGACCCTGACCAAGACCTGCCTCAGGGAGCTGGGGGCACCGACCCGGGTCGACATCCGCGCCGACCGGACCGCGGCACCGAGCCGCGACACCCGCTTCGACCAGCAGGTCGCCGGCTGCCTGCAGCAGGCCCGGACGACCCAGCTCCGGGCGTACGTGGCGCCACCGGCGTTGCTGTTCGTCACCGACGAGGCGCAGGGCGGCTCCGAGCCGGTGTTCAACCTGTCCCGGGCGAACGTGGTCCGCATCGCCCAGGTGACCGGGGCGGTGCTGGTGGCCACCGTGCTGATCACCGTGCTGGTCGGGCGGCGGCTGGTCCGGCCGTTGCGGGCGCTCACCGAAGCGACCCGGCAGCCGATGGACGAACCGGCCCGGGTGCCGGTGACCACCCGTGACGAGATCGGCATGCTCGCCACCGCGCTCAACGATCTCGCCGCCCGGCGCGAGCAGACCGAGGCGCTGCGCCGGAGCATGGTCAGCGACGTGGCGCACGAGTTGCGGACGCCGTTGACCAACATGCGCAGTTGGTTGGAGGCCGCGCAGGACGATCTGGCGCAGCTCGACACGCAGCTGCTCACCCTGCTGCTCGACGAGGCGCTGCTGCTGCAGCACATCATCGACGACCTGCGTGACCTGGCCGCCGCCGACGCCGGTGACCTGCGAATCCACCGCGAACCGTACTTCGTGGCCGATCTGCTGGAGCAGGTCGTCGAGGCGCACCGGGGCGCGGCCGAGGCGGCCGGGGTCCGGCTGGGCACCTCGGTGGGCGCCGACCTGG
Organism: Micromonospora sp.; assembly: GCF_048594385.1. NCBI lineage: Bacteria > Bacillati > Actinomycetota > Actinomycetes > Micromonosporales > Micromonosporaceae > Micromonospora > Micromonospora sp. Next base: position 28,721 of record NZ_JBMDWU010000281.1, read on the forward strand.
AGATGGCCGTTGACGGCGCCCGGCTGCGCCAGATCGTCGGCAACATCGTCGCCAACGCGGTGCGGCACACCCCGGCGGGCGGGTCGGTCGTCGTGCGCCTGGAGGTACGCGACGACCAGCTCGCCATCGCCGTGTCCGACACCGGCACCGGCATCGCCCCCGCCGACCAGGCGAAGATCTTCGACCGGTTCTGGCGGGCCGACGACTCCCGCACCCGCAGCACCGGCGGCAGCGGGCTCGGGCTGTCGATCGCCCGTAAGCTCGCCGAGGCGCACGGCGGCACGATCGGCGTCGAGAGCGTCCCCGGTCAGGGCAGCACCTTCACCGTCCGGCTGCCGATCGTCGTCCCGGCGCGGGGCTGAACCCCGCCGCCGGTCCGTCCCTTCCGGCTGCCGCCGTCGTCCTGGTGCTGCCGACTTTTTACATTGCAGTTGCACTGCAACTCGCGTACCTTCCTTGCAATGCAGTCGTATTGCGAAAGCGGGACGCGGGTGTCGGTGATCCCCTTGGCGGAGGCACATGCCGGGTTGGTTGCGCTGGTCGGCGGCAAGGCGGCCGGGCTCGGCGAGCTGATCCGCGCGGGCGAGCGGGTGCCCGAGGGTTTCTGTGTGACCACCGAGGCGCACCGGACCGGGGTGGTCCCGCACGACGAGGTCCGGGTGGCGTACGCGCGCCTGGGCGGCGGGCCGGTGGCGGTGCGGTCGAGCGCGACCGACGAGGATCTGCCGGACGCCAGCTTCGCGGGTCAGCACGACACGGTGCTGGACGTCGAGGGCGAGGCAGACCTGCTGGCGGCGATCGGCACGTGCTGGGAATCGCTGCACGGCAGCCGGGCGGCGGCCTACCGCCAGGCGCGCGGGACCGACCCCGCCGACGTGCACATGGCGGTGGTGGTGCAGCGGTTGGTCGCCCCGGTCCGGGCCGGCGTGCTCTACACGGCCAACCCGGTCACCGGCAACCGCACCGAGATGCTCGTCGAGGTCGGGCCGGGCACGACGGTCGTCGACGGCCGCACCGAGGTGACGCGCGTCGTGCTGGCCGATCCGGCCGGCAGCGCCGACCCCGGGTGGCAGGGCGAACTGTGGGCCGCTGGCCGGCGGGTGCAGGCACACTTCGGCACGCCGCAGGACGTCGAGTGGGCGACCGACCACGACGGGACCCTGTGGTTGCTCCAGTCGCGGCCGGTCAGCACGCTGTTCCCGGCGCCGCCGCAGACCGACGACCTGCGGGTGTACGTCGAGTTCGGCAACGTGCAGGGGATGCTGCGACCGGTCACCCCGATGGGCATGGCCACGCTCCGCGCGGTGATCGCCACCATGGTCGCCTCGCTCGGGATGCGGGTGGAGATAATCGACATCGGCGGGCGGCTCTACGGCGACCTGACCGGCCTGGTCCGCCGGCCCGCCAGCCGCCGACGGCTAGTCCGGTTGATGGCCGTCGACTTCGGGCCACGCGCCCAGGCGGTGATGGAGCACGTCCTGCGGGACCCCCGGTTCGCACCGTCCGGCGGCAGGTCCCCCCGACCGGCGGACGCGTCGCTGTCAACGGCACTGCGAGCCCTGCGGGGCATCCTGCGGGCGCTGGCGCGACCGGACGCGGCACGGCATCGGCTGGTCGCGGCCGTCGACCGGCTACGGGACGAGGCGGCGGCGCCCACGCACCTGCGGACGGCCCACGAGCGGCTGCTGTTCGTCCGCGACCACGGCGACGGCGGTGCCGCCGACGACATCACCTGGCCGATCGTCGCGGGGATACTCGCCTCGGCACTGCCCGCCCACCTGCTCAAGGGCGTCGCCACCGAGGACGAGATACACGCCGTGCTGCGCGGAGTCCCGCACAACGTGACCATCGAGATGGACCTCGCGCTGTGGGCACTGGCCCGGGACGCCCGCGAGCACCGCGAGCTGCTCCTCGACACGCCACCGGCCGAACTGGCGACCCGGTACCTGCGGGGCGCGCTGCCCGAGATCGGCCTGTCCGGGTTCCTGTCCCGCTACGGCCACCGGGCGGCCGCCGAGGCCGACGTCGGTGTGCCGCGCTGGGCCGAGGACCCCACCCCGGTCTTCGCTGCCATCGCCAACTACCTGCGGCTGACCGACCCCACGCAGGCACCCGACCGGCGGTTCGCCGGGGCCGCCGCAGCCGCCGGGGCCGCGCTCGACGAGCTGGCCGCCCGGGTCCACCGACGTCGCCCGGTCCGGGGCCGCATCGCGGTCTTCCTGCTACGGCGGGCACGACGGCTGGCGGGACTGCGGGAGGCCGGGAAGTTCGCCGGGCTGTACCGGCTCCAGACCGTACGCGAGCAGTTGCTGCTCATCGGGGCGACGCTGTTCCCGGCGGCGGACGACGTCATGTTCCTCACCCTCGACGAGGTCGGGACGGCCCTCGACGGCGCCGACCTGACCGGGCTGGTCGCGCGACGCCGGGCGACCCACCGGCGCGAGCTGCGCCGCCGGGTGGTGCCGGTGGCGCTGCTGTCCGACGGGACCGACGTGGAGAGCACCATGCCGGCCCCCGCCGGCGGGGCGGGACTGCTGCGGGGAGTGGGAGCGGCGACGGGTAGGGTGACCGGCCCGGCCCGGGTGGTCACCGACCCGGCCACCGCGCACCTCGAACCCGGGGAGATCCTAGTGACCGCCACCACCGACCCGGGCTGGACGCCACTGTTCCTGACCGCCGGGGCGCTGGTCACCGAGACCGGCGCGATCATGGCGCACGGTCCCACGGTGGCCCGTGAGTACGGCATCCCGGCCGTGATCAGCGTGCCGGGCGCCACCTCACGGATCGTGACCGGTCAGGTGATCACCGTGGACGGCGCGGCCGGCACCGTGACGACGGCACGGTAGGCCCCGATGCCCAGGAAGGTCGATCCCCGTCAACGCCGCACGCTGATCGCGGACGCGCTCATGCGGGTCGCCGCCGACCGGGGTCTGGAGGCGGTGAGCCTGCGGCACGTGGCCGCCGAGGCGGGGGTGTCCGCCGGCATGGTGCAGCACTACTTCACCACCAAGGACGAGATGATGGCCTTCGCGCTGTCCGTCGTCCGTGACCGGGGTCGGGCTCGGGTCGAGGCGGCGGTCGCGGCGCTCGGGCCGGACCCGCAGCCCCGGCTGCTGCTGCGCACCCTGCTTGCGGCGTTGCTGCCGTTGGACGAGGCAGCGCGCGACGACGGACGGGTGGCGTTGGCGTTCCTGTCCTGGACCGCCCTGCACCCGGCGGCGGCCCCCGGCCTGCGGCCGGACACCGCGCAACTGGTGGAGTTCATCGCCGGGCTGCTGCCGCGTCCACCGGCGTCGGACGCCGCGGCGGGGCTGCTGGCGCTGGTGGAGGGGCTGGGGGTGTACCTGCTCGGCGGGCAGTACACCCCGGCGCAGGCGACCGCCGCCCTCGACCACCAGTTGGACCTGCTCTTCGCCTGACCGGAGGCCGCCTCGCCGGGTCGGCGGTGCCCCGGCGCGGACCGTTCGCCGTGCGGACGCGACCGACCCGTGGAATCCTCTGTGGACAGTGATTGTCGCCTATCGGCAGGAGCATTCCATGCGATCTCGGCTACTTTCCATCGCCTCAGCGCTGACGCTCGCGGTGAGCGGCTCGGTGCTGGCCCTGATGCCCGCCAGCCCGGCCAGCGCGCACTGCGACGGTCACGGGCAGCACCCGGACCTCTACAGCGGGGGCGGGATCTCCTGGGGCGACGGGACCTACATCCACGCCTACCCGCACCGGGACTGCCAGTCTAGGGGCCAGGGCTACCCCAGCCAGAACATCGACGTCCACTGCGCCACGCTGACAGGCGACCTGTGGTTCTTCGTCCGCAACACCTCCACCGGGATCAACGGGTGGGCCCGCCGGGACGCGCTGCGCTTCTCGCAGACCGTCACCATCGCCGACTGCTCCAACGGGCTCGCCCCGCACCGCGTCGCCTGACCGGGGCTGCCGGCCCGGCCCGGCACGGCGTGCCCCTCGACGTTTCGAGCGGTGCGCAGGTGTGACGGGACCCGGCAGCCCGGGGTGGACGGCAACCGCGTCCACCTCGGGCGGGCCGGCCCCGCAGGTCGACCCGACGGCGTCAGGTCAACAGCGCCGGGCGCAGCTCACCACCCACGTTGATCGTGCCGACGACCCGGTCGCCGGTGAGGTCGAAGACGTCGACCGCCCGGTTGGTACGCATGAGTTCCCGCACCGACGGCGGCAGCGACGGGGGCTCCTTCATCGCCGCCCGGACGTCGCGGGTGGTGGAGATCAGCCGACCGACCAGCGATGCCCCGTCGTGGTCCACCCGCACCCGGCCGTACTCCCAGCCGCAGGTGGTCAGGTCGAGCACCTCGAACAGGCGGGCGAGCAGCGGATGGGGGTCGGTCGCCCGGACGAACTGCGCCGCCCGGGTGCCGACGACCGTGGTGGCGGCGGCGACGTGCACGTAGGGGTGCAGGCCGCCCGGCAGCGCGAACAGCGGCCAGTGCAGCCGTCCACCGGCCTCACGCCACAACGGTCGGTAGTTGCGCCGGTCCACCGGGAACCGGTGCCCGGTACGCCGGTACAGCTCCGTCGTCTGGGCCAGCAGGTCCGCGTGGGCCGCGTCGGCGAACTCACCGACGATGCCGGCCGCCACCGCCAGGCCGTCGCCGTCGTCGAGCAGCCCGACCATCGCCGCCACCTGCTCGGCAGGTCGGACGGCCAGGTGGGCGCCGAAGCGCTGCCGTACCTCGGCCGACAGCGCCGCCTGCCGGACCGGATCCTCCTGGACCTGCCGGCCCCCGCCGCCCAGCACCCGCCCGAGCCATCCCATGTCGCCTCGTCTCCGCCGCCCTCACCGACCGCAGCCATGCTAGTGCGGCCCGCCGTCAGAGACAGCGCACGCCGGTCAGTTCCTCGGCGGCCGTCCACAGCCGCCGGCCGACGGCGGGATCGGTGGCCTCCCGGCTGGCCCGCACCTCGGTGACCGGCCCCCGGGTCTGGAAGAACCGGGCCGGGCCGAAGAACTGGCCGCCCTGGACCTGCGGGTCGGTGGCGGCGCGCAGTTGGGGCAGCGCACCCTGCTCGACCGGCTGGGTGGCCAGCAGGCCGAGCCGGGCGATCATCCGGCCGCGCCGACCCTGGTGGGACCAGGCCCGGGGAGTCAGGTTGGTGCGGGTGACACCGGGATGGGCCAGCACGCTGAGCACCGGCGATCCGGTGGCACGCAGCCGGCGGTCCAGTTCGATGCCGAAGACGGTGGTGGCGAGCTTGGACCTGCCGTACGCGGTGGAGCCCCGGTAGACGCGCTCGCCCATCAGGTCGGCGAAGTCCAGGTGTGCGTTGCGGTGGGTGATCGAGCTGAGGCTGACCACCCGGGCCGCCCGCGCCGCGGCCAGGTTGCCCAGCAGCAGACCGGTCAGCGCGAAATGGCCCAGCAGGTTGGTGGCGAGGTGCAGCTCGTGGCCGTCCACGCTGGTGCGGCGCGGGCCGAGCAGCACCGCGCCGGCGTTGTTGACCAGCAGGTCGAGCACCGGAGGGTGGGCGGCCTGGGCCGCCGCGAACTCCCGTACCGAGGCCAGGGAGGCGAGGTCCAGCTCGCGTACCTCGACGTCGCCGCCCATGCTGTGGGCGGCCCGCCGGCCGGCGGCGGTGTCGCGCACGGCGAGCACGACCCGGGCGCCCCGCCGGGCCAGGGCGGTGGCGGTGACCAGGCCGAGGCCGGAGTTCGCGCCGGTCACGACGGCGGTGCGGCCGTGCTGGTCGGGGATGTGGTCGGCGGTCCAGGTCATCTGCTGCTCCCTGACGGTCGGATCGGACCACCGACGCTAGGGCCCGACCGGGCGGGGCCGGTCGCACCCGGTTGCCTAGGTCCCGCAGACCTACCCACGCCGGTCCGGGCCGCGCCACACTGGCGACATGACCCGTCCGTACGCCCGTGAACTCGGTGACTTCCTGCGTGCCCGGCGCGCCCGGTTGCACCCCCGTGACGTCGGCCTGGAGCCGGGCGGGCGACGCCGGGTCACCGGGCTGCGCCGCGAGGAGCGGGCGCTGCTGGCCGGGTTGAGCACCGACTACTACCAGCGGATGGAGCAGGGCCGGGAGGTGCGCCCGTCCGACGACGTGCTGGACGGGCTCGCCGCCGCGCTCGGCCTCGACGACGCGGAACGCCGGCACCTGTTCACCCTGGCCCGCGCCGCCCGCCGGCCGACGCCCGCCCGGGTCGACCACGGTCCGGAGCGGGTGCCGGAGAGCACCAGGCGGCTGCTGCGGGTGCTGGACACCCCGGCGGTGGTGCTCGGCCGGCACCTGGACCTGCTCGCCTGGAACGCGTGGGCGGTGGCGCTGCTCGGCGATCCGGCGGACCACCCGCCGGACCGGCTCAACATGCTGCTGCTGATGTTCGACGAGGCGGCGACCCCGGTGCGGCGCTGCGCGTCCTGGGAGCAGCAGGCCATGGACTACATCGGCATGATGCGCGCCGCCGTGGCCACGGACCCCACCCACCCCCGGGCCACCGCCGTCGTCGGTGAGCTGAGCATCCGCAGCGCCGAGTTCCGGCGGCTGTGGGCCCGGCACGACGTACGCGGGTCGGTCAGCGGCACCAAGACCTTCCAGGTCCCCGAGGTCGGTGACATCGTCCTGGACTGGGACACCTACCCGCTGCCCGGAAACCCCGGCCCGGTCATGCTGGTCTTCACCGCCGAGCCCGGCAGCGCCGACGCCGACGCGCTGCGGCTGCTGGCGTCACTGCGGGCCACCGGGCGGTCGGATGAGAGTTATCCGACACGCCGACGCGACATCTAGTGTTGCCTCTCCCCCATCTACGCCATATATGGTGTGCCACGCAGCTGGTTCGGCCGGGCCCGGTGGTCCGGTCGAGGCAACAGGGAACCCGGTGGAAATCCGGGACTGCCCCGCAGCGGTAAGTGGGAACGACCGCCGTCATCGAGCACTGGACCGCGAGGTCCGGGAAGCGACGGCCAGTAGGCGACCGACCCCGGTCACGCCCACGAGTCCGAAGACCTGCCAGTGCGCCGTGCGCTGCTGCGCGCGGCGGTCGGAGGTCGCGCGGGACGACCGACGCCAGCACCCGGGCCGGCCGCCGTGCCGCGCCCGTCGGCGTCCTCCCGCGTCCCGATGGCCATCGGTGACAGCGAGGAGAGGTCATGACGAGCACAGCGCAGAGCCCACCGTCCGACGTCGACGGCGCGGAGCCACGCCGGCCCGCGATGCGGGTCCGCAAGCGCGACGGCGACACCGAGCCGGTGGACGTCAACCGGATCGTCACGGCCGTCGCCCGGTGGACCACCGACCTGGACGAGGTCGACCCGCTGCGGGTGGCCACCAGGACGATCAGCGGCCTCTACGACGGGGCGACCACGGCCGAGCTGGACAAGCTGTCGATCCAGACGGCGGCGGAGCTGATCGGCACGGAACCGCAGTACTCCCGCCTGGCGTCCCGGCTGCTGGCCGCCTACGTGGACGAGGAGGTCCGTGGGCAGGCGGTGACCTCGTTCAGCGAGTCCATCCGGAACGCCCACGGCCTCGGCCTGATCGCCGACGACACCGCCGCGTTCGTGGCCCGGCACGCACGCCAACTCGACGACGCCGTCGACCCGGCCGGTGACCTGCGGTTCGAGTACTTCGGGCTGCGTACGGTGGCCGACCGCTACCTGCTGCGGCACCCGCAGTCGCGGCTGGTGGTGGAGACCCCGCAGTACTGGCTGCTGCGGGTGGCCTGCGGGCTGTCCACCACGCCCGACGAGGCGGTCGGGTTCTACCGGCTGATGTCGTCGCTGGCCTATCTGCCGAGTTCCCCGACGTTGTTCAACTCGGGCACCCGGCACACCCAGATGTCGTCGTGTTTCCTGGTCGACTCGCCGCGCGACGAACTGGACTCCATCTACGAGCGCTACCACCAGGTGGCGAAGCTGTCGAAGTTCTCCGGCGGCATCGGCATCTCCTGGTCTCGGGTGCGCGGCCGGGGGGCGCTGATCCGGGGCACCAACGGCCGGTCGAACGGGATCGTGCCGTTCCTGAAGACCCTCGACGCCGGGGTGGCGGCGGTCAACCAGGGCGGCCGGCGCAAGGGGGCGGCCTGCGTCTACCTGGAACCCTGGCACCCGGACGTCGAGGAGTTCCTGGAGCTGCGGGACAACACCGGTGAGGAGGCCCGGCGCACCCACAACCTCAACCTGGCCAACTGGATCCCCGACGAGTTCATGCGCCGGGTCGAGGCCGACGGCGACTGGTCGCTGATCGACCCGTCGGACGCCCCGGAGCTGCCCGACCTGTACGGCGAGGAGTTCGACGCCGCGTACCGGGTCGCCGAGAAGAAGGCGGTCCGCACGGTGAAGGCCCGGGACCTGTACGGGCGGATGATGCGCACCCTGGCGCAGACCGGCAACGGGTGGATGACGTTCAAGGACCCGGCGAACCGGCTGTCCAACCAGACCGGTGTGCCGGGCAACACGATCCACCTGTCCAACCTGTGCACCGAGATCCTGGAGGTCAACAGCGACACCGAGACGGCGGTGTGCAACCTCGGCTCGGTCAACCTCGGCGCGCACCTCACCGACGACGGCGTCGACTGGGACAGGCTGCGCGAAACGGTCCGGACGGCGGTGGTGTTCCTGGACCGGGTGATCGACATCAACTACTACCCGGCCGAGCAGGCGGCGGCGTCGAACCCGCGCTGGCGGCCGGTCGGGCTGGGGCTGATGGGGCTGCAGGACGCATTGTTCGCGCTGCGGCTGCCGTTCGACTCGCCCGGGGCCCGGGAGTTGTCCACCCGGGTCCAGGAGGAGATCTTCCTGACCGCCCTGGAGACCTCGACCGGCCTGGCCGAACGGTTCGGCGCGCACCCGGCGTACCCGCAGACCCGGGCGGCCCGGGGTGACCTGCACCCGGACCTGTGGGGGGTCGAGCCCACCCAGACCGCGCGGTGGGCGGCGCTGCGCACCCGGATCGCCGCGCACGGCCTGCGCAACTCGCTGCTGGTGGCGATCGCCCCGACCGCCACGATCGCGTCGATCGCCGGCTGTTACGAGTGCATCGAGCCGCAGGTGTCCAACCTGTTCAAACGCGAGACCATGTCCGGGGAGTTCCTGCAGATCAACACCTATCTGGTCCGCGAGCTGAAGGCGCGCGGCCTGTGGACGGCGGAGATCCGCGACCAGATCAAGCGGGCCGAGGGTTCGGTGCAGGGCATCGTCGACCTGCCCGCCGAGGTGCGGGAGTTGTTCCGGACCGCGTGGGAGCTGCCGCAGCGGGCGCTGATCGACCTGGCCGCCGCGCGGGCGCCGTACGTCGACCAGTCGCAGTCGCTGAACCTGTTCCTCAGCGCGCCGACCATCGGCAAGCTGTCCTCGATGTACCTGTACGCCTGGAAGTCCGGGCTGAAGACCACCTACTACCTGCGGTCGCGTCCGGCGACCCGGATCCAGCAGGCCACCGTCACCGTCGCCCCAGTCGTGGCGGCCGACGCCGAGGCGCTGGCCGGTTACCTGGAGAACCCCGAGAGCTGCGAGGCGTGCCAGTGACCACCGTCGACGAACCCCGCACCGCCGGGCGGCAGCTGCTGCTCGACCCCGGCATGGACCTCACCCTGCGGCCGATGCGCTACCCGCACTTCTTCGACCGGTTCAAGGACGCCATCCGCAACACCTGGACGGTGGAGGAGGTCGACCTGCACGCCGACCTGGCCGACCTGGAGCGGCTGTCGCCGGCCGAGCGGCACCTGGTGTCCCGGCTGGTGGCGTTCTTCGCCACCGGTGACACGATCGTCGCCAACAACCTGGTGCTCAACCTCTATCAGCACGTCAACTCTCCCGAAGGCCGGCTCTACCTGTCCCGGCAGCTCTTCGAGGAAGCCGTGCACGTGCAGTTCTACCTGAACCTGCTCGACACGTACGTCCCCGACGAGCAGGAACGGTTCGCCGCATTCGCCGCCATCGAGAACATCCCGTCGATCCGGCGCAAGGCCGAGTTCTGCTTCCGTTGGATCGACTCGGTCTTCGAGCTGCGGGAGCTGCGTACCCGCGCGGACCGGCGGGCGTTCCTGCTGAACCTGATCTGCTTCGCCGCCTGCATCGAGGGGCTGTTCTTCTACGGCGCGTTCGCCTACGTCTACTTCCTGCGGTCCCGGGGCCTGCTCAACGGGTTGGCGTCGGGCACCAACTGGGTGTTCCGCGACGAGTCGATGCACATGGCGTTCGCCTTCGACGTGGTGGAGACCGCCCGGCGGGAGGAGCCGGACCTGTTCGACGCCGACCTGGAACGTCAGGTGACCGAGATGCTCGCCGAGGCCGTCGAGTGCGAGGTGCAGTTCGCCGAGGACCTGCTCGACCAGGGCGTGTCGGGGCTGTCGCTTGCGGACATGCGGGCCTACCTGGAACACGTCGCCGACCGGCGGCTCGCCCAGCTCGGCATCGCGCCGCGCTACGGCGCGCAGAACCCGTTCGCGTTCATGGATCTACAGGACGTGCAGGAGCTGTCGAACTTCTTCGAGCGTCGGGTGTCGGCCTACCAGGTGGGGGTCAGCGGCAGCGTCACCTTCGACGACGACTTCTGACCGGCGCGGCCGGGGGGCCGGGGCCCGGTCCGGTGGTCACACACCCCCACCGGACCGGGCCTGGCCGTCCGCTCAGGGGCCGGCGTTGCCGAACACCTCGATTTCGGCGAGGCCGACGTTGACGGTGCTGCCGCCGACCCCGGTGACGGTGAGCTTGACGCTGGTCACCGTCTTCGCCGCCGGGAGGATGACCTCCGTCGGGCCGCCGCCGTTGTCCAGGGCGCCGACGGCCGTGGAGGTGCCGTCGCTGAACAGCAGGGTGCCGCCGGTGATCTGGTCGTTGGGGTTGGGTCGGTCGTAGAGGACCACCCGGCGGACGGTGCGCGGGCCCGGCCAGCTCAGGGTGAGCTGGGTGCCGACGCCGCCGTAGACGGTCGCCCACTCCCGGGTCTGGTCGTCGGGCCAGCCGGCGATCACCCCGTCGACGGCCTTGGCCGCCGTCTGCCCGCTGCCGGTGTCCTGGCTGGTCGCGGTGACGGTGGCCGTCCGGGCCAGGTTGGGGCCGAGGACCTTGTACTGCCGCTGGAGGAAGGCCGGGTAGTCGTAGCCGGCGCAGGTGGGCAGGCTGGTGCAGGCCCCGTCGTCGTACTGGCCGTAGGCGAAGAAGGCGGCGGACTTGCCGGCGACGTCGGTCGACCCCAGGTTCGCCGGATAGTTCTTGATCTTGTAGTCGTGGTAGCCGGTGAACGTGGGCGAACCGACGTACGCCTGCTCGGCGGCCTGGGCGAAGTAGGCCGCGCCGTGGTGGTCGCTGTGGTCACCGTCGCCGAACCCACCCGCGTGGTCCTGGGTGTTGACGGCGGTCGGCTGGTAGGCGGCCATCAGCCCGGCCAGGGTGGTGATCAGGCCGGCCCGGCTGTAGCTGGACGCGCCGGTGCCCAGCGACGTGATCGTGGAGATGCCGTTGAGCCAGAGCTTCTGCAGGCTCTGCGAGCCGGTGTTCGGGTGCCCCGTGCCGCCGGGATAGCCGTCCGGCAGCCGGAGGAAGACCAGCGACACGGTGGGCCGGGCGGTCAGCGTGAAGACCGGGATCGGATGCCCGCTGATCCCGGCGTCCGCCTGGGTCCAACTGTCGGCCACCCCGGCCATCTGGGCGTACGCCGCCCGCGCCCCGGTCTCCCGACCGGTCCAGTAGGTGCTGTCCCGGCCGGCGTCGCCCGCCGTGACGAACACCGTGCGGACGCAGCGGTTGGCCTGCACGTCGTGCAGCAGGTCCGGACTGAGGAAGAGCAGGTCGTCGTCCTGGTGGGCGACCACGTTCATGATCGCTCCCGCCGGACAGCCCGGCCCGGCCTGGGCTGCCGGCGGGCCGGCCAGGGTCGCCGCCGCACAGGCGGCCACCATCCCGACGGCAAGCGACCACCGGGCCGGACGACGGCGAAATGATCGCAGCATGAAGTGACGCACAGTTACCTCCCCGTAGCAGTAGCGTGCGTCCCCTTTCTACCATGCATGAGCGTCTATCTCTGCCCCGTCGCGGTGGGCATCACGGCGGGCCGGATCACTGCGGGGCCCTGGTCTCGGTGAGCCGCCCGTCGGCCAGCCGGAGCCACCGGTCCACGGCGATCCCGGCCAGGAACCGGTCGTCGTGACTGACCACCACGAACGCCCCCCGGTACGCCAGCAGCGCGCTCTCCAACTGGGCCACGCTGACCAGGTCCAGGTTGTTGGTGGGCTCGTCGAGCAGCAGCAGGTGCGGTGCCGGTTCGGCGAAGAGCAGGCAGGCCAGGGTGGCGCGCAGCAGCTCACCGCCGGAGAGCACCCCCGCCGGCAGGTGGACGCGGGCACCCCGGAACAGGAACCGGGCCAGCAGGTTCAGCCGCTCCGCCCCGGTCCGCGCCGGGGCGAACCCGGCGAGGTTCTCCGCGACCGTCCGGGTCGGATCGAGCAGGTCGAGGCGTTGCGACAGGTACGCCACCCGCCCCGACGCCCGCGCGACGGTGCCCGCCTCCGGCTCCTGCCGGCCGCCGACCAGCCGCAGCAGCGTCGACTTGCCCGCACCGTTGGGCCCCGTCAGGGCGATCCGTTCGGGACCCCGGATGATCAGGTCGACCCCGTCACCGGCGAAGACCGGCCGGTCCGCGTAGCCGGCCCGCATCCCGTGGCCGGCGAAGACGGTGCGACCGGCGGGCACCGTGGTGTCGGGCAGGTCCAGGACGAGCTGGTCGTCGCGGCGGGCCGCCTCGCCGGCCTGGTCCAGCCGGGCCTGGGCATCGGCGACCCGGGCGGTGTGCACGTCGTCGGCCCGGCCCGCCGACACCTGCGCGTCCCGCTTGAGGTTGCCGGCGACGATCCGGGGCAGCCCCGCGTCGGACAGGTTCCGGGCGGCGGTCGAGGCCCGGCGGGCCGCCCGCTCGCGGGCCTGCTGGAGTTCCCGCCTCTGCCGCTTCACGTCCTGCTCGGCCTGACGCACCTGCCGCTCGGCGACCTCCCGCTCGGCCCGTACCACCTGCTCGTAGTGGGTGAAGTTGCCGCCGTAGAAGCGGATCCCGCCGTGGTCGAGGGCGGCGATGCGGTCCATCTCGTCCAGCAGCGCACGGTCGTGGCTGACCACGAGCAGCGTGCCCGGCCAGGACCGCAGCACGGCGAGCAGTCGTTCCCGCGCCGGCCGGTCGAGGTTGTTGGTGGGCTCGTCGAGCAGCAGCACGTCGGGCCGTTTGAGCAGTTCGGCGGCGAGGCCGAGGGAGACCACCTCGCCGCCGCTGAGGGTGCCGAGCCGGCGGTCCAGCGTCACCCCGGTCAGGCCGAGCCGGTCGAGGGCGACCCGGGTGCGGTCCTCGACGTCCCAGTCGTCGCCGACGGTGGCGAAGTGCTCCTCGGCGGCGTCACCGGCCTCGATGGCGTGCAGCGCGGCGACGACACGGTCGACCCCGAGCACCTCGGCGACGGTGTGCCGCGTCGCGAACGGCAGGTGCTGCGGCAGGTAGCCCAGCACCCCCTCGACGGTGACGCTGCCCGCGGTGGGACGCAGCTCGCCGACGATGAGCCGCAGCAGGGTGGACTTGCCGGCGCCGTTCGCCGCGACCAGACCGGTGCGGCCGCCGGGAACGGAGAACGACAGGTCCTCGACGACCGGGGTGTCATCCGGCCAGGAGAAGGACAGGTGGGAGCAGACGACGTGACTGTCGGACATGGTGAACCTCGGAGACAGATGATCCGGGCGCGCGGGCGCTGCCCGGGGTGAACAGGGCAGGACGACAGGGGCGACGCGACGGGGCGGTCATCCGCCGTCGGTCACCGCAGCCGGGTGTTCACCCGGAGATGTCGTCGTCACCTGCCACGATCTGCTCCCTGCCCTGGTCGAACTGTTGGCTGCCCGGTCGAACCGTGCCCTGCCTGGTCGACCGGACCAGGATAACCCGGTCCGCCCGGCACCGGCGGCCCGGCGCACGCCCGGCGTGGGCGGCTAGCACGGCTCGTAGTCGAACCAGTCGAAGGCGACGTCGCCCCGGGCGGCGTACATGCCGATGACCCGGCCGGTGAAACCGCCGGCGACCTCGGTGGACAGGTACCTGCCGTCGAGTTCGGCCAGCACGTCGAAGGTCCCGTCCGGGTGCTCGACGCCGAGCCGGAGCAGGTCGGGTTCCTTGGCGGGGTGCCAGTCGCCGGGAGCCGGGGCGAGCACCTCGATCCGCAGGTGGACCGGGCCGGCCCCGACCGGCCGGGTGGCCGGCGTCGAGCGCACCGACCCGATCCGGGCGACGACCCGTACCTCGCCGCCGCCCACCTCGATGTCGTAGTGGTGGCGCTCGTCGAGGCGCACCACCAGACCACCGTGCCCGTCACCCGGGTCGACCACGGTCCGGACCCGGCACGACGGGTGCTGCTGGCGGCGGCCGACGACGGTGACGTCCGGGGCGTCCGGGGACGCGCCCCGGGCCCGCAGCGTGAGCCAGCCGGGCCGTTCGGCAAGCGACCAGACCTCCGCCGGCCGGGACCGCACCGAGACCCAGCGCGGGTGCAGCCGGTCGGCGTCGAAGTCGTCGCGGACGGGCGGTGCCGGCACGGGGTGCGCGGCCCAGGGTGGGGCGGGCATCACCGGCGCGAGGTCCCCGACCACCGGCCAACCGTCGACCCAGGTCACCGGAGCCAGGAAGGTCTCCCGCCCGAGCACGTGCCAGCCGGGGGTGCCGCCGCCGGGGCGGACCCCGAGCAGCACCAGCCACCACGACCCGTCGGGCCCCTGCACCAGGTCGGCGTGGCCGGTGTTCTGGATCGGCCGGTGCGTGCCCCGGTGGGTGAGGATCGGGTTGGCCGGACCCGGCTCGTACGGGCCGTCGGGCCTCGTCGCGCGGGCGATCGAGACGGCGTGCCCGCGTTCGGTGCCGCCCTCGGCGATCAGCAGGTACCAGTGGTCGCCGATCCGGTACAGGTGTGGCGCCTCCGGGGCCTGCGCGCCCGGGGCCCCGGACCACAGCCGCCGGACCGGGCCGACGGTGCGTCCGGTCTCCGGGTCGAGGCGCACCTGCGCGATCCCCGCGTACGTGCACCAGCAGGTGCCGTCGGCGTCCCAGGCGAGGTCGGGGTCGATGCCGTCCACCCCGGGCACCCGGACCGGATCCGACCAGGGGCCGGCCGGGTCGGTGGCGGTGCAGATCAGGGTGCCGCCGCCGTCCGCGCAGTTGGTGACGATCAGCCAGAACCGGCCGTCGTGGTGGCGCAGCGTCGGCGCGTACACCCCGGCCGACGACGGCATGTCGACCGGCAGGGTGAGCTGACCGGGCCGGTCGAGCACGTTGCCGATCTGCTCCCAGTGCACCAGGTCCCGGCTGTGGAACAGCGGCACCCCGGGGAAGTACTCGAAGCTGGAACAGGCCAGGTAGTAGTCGTCGCCGACCCGGCAGACGCTCGGGTCGGGATGGAAGCCGGCCAGCACCGGGTTGGCGAAGGTGCCGTCGGGCCAGCCGGCCGCACCCCCGGTCACCGCGTCTGCCCCGACCGGATTCATCCACCAACCCCCTGGGATCGTGACCGGGATGGATACCCGCCCACGATCCCATGTGGCGGCACCGCCTGCTGACCCACCGGAGCCCGGCACCCGCCGCCGGGTGCCGGGTGCCGGGCC
>NZ_JBMDWU010000282.1:0-4863 GCF_048594385.1 Micromonospora sp.
GGGGGGGGGGGGGGGGGGGGGCGGGCGGGGCGTGGGGGGCGCGCGGGGGGGGGGGGGGGGGGGGGGGGGGGGGGGGGGGGGGGGGGGGGGGGGGGGCGGGGGGGGGGGGGGGGCGGGGGGGGGGGGGGGGTCGTCGGCGGCGGCGGGGTGGCCGGGATCGTAGGCCCGCCCGGCGGCACCAGCGGGCAGGTGGAGCTGTACCGGGAGACGCCGGTGCTGTTCGCCAGCGGGCAGAGGAACTGCGTGTAGCGGGTGTCGTAGTCCAGGAAGATCTTGAGCCAGGGGATCAGCAGCCGCATCTCGGTCGGGTTCGACCGGGTGAACGACAGGTGGTCGTTGCCGGCCAGCTCCGCCCAGGCGTGCTCCACCCCGGCGGGCAGCGTGTTGTAGATGCCCTGCACGTAGGACGGGGTGACGGTGCCGTCGTTCTGACCCGACAGGAGCAGGGTGGGGACCTGGGTGGTGGACATGTTCAGGTTGTTGCCGGGCGTACCGGGGGCGAGGCCGACCGCGGTCCGCAGCGACGGCCGCCGCAGCGCGGCCAGCAGGGTGCCGGCTCCACCTGCGGAGTGGCCCATCACGCTGAGCCGGTTGGGGTCCACCCGGCTGCGCACCGGGCTGGTCCGGGTGAGGTAGTCCAGCCCCGCGAGCAGCTGGGTGGCCCGGGCGTCGGCACCGTCGGTCCGGCTGTTGGTCTCGATCCCGAGCACCACGAACCCGAAGGACGCCAGCCAGGGGCCCATCCAGGCCTCCTCGTTGGCGAACAGGGCGGAGTACCCGGGCACGATCGCCACCGCGCCCCAGGTGCCCAGGCTGGTGTCGGTCGGGTAGTAGACGAACCCGCCGTTGAAGCCGTTGCCCGCCGGCACGGTCGCCTGCGTGGTGGCGAACGGCCCCCGGGTGGCGGCCACACTGGCCGGGGTCGGGTCCGGGCCACGCTGGTAGGGGTTGTCCGCCGCCGCCACCGCGGCGTGCGGCGCGGTCGCGGTCACCACGAGGCCGAGGAGCACCGCGAGGCCGGCCGAGAGCCAGCTCACGGACCGGGCCACGGAGGTCCGGCGGCCGGCCGGGGGTGAGGTCGGGGGTCGATCTGTCGGTAGCGTCACTTCAGGCATCTCCTTCGTTGGACGGGGCTGCGGGCTACCGCCGGCTCCACTGCTGGTTGGCCTGGCCGTTGCAGGTCCACAGGACGAGCTTCGTGCCGTTGGCGGTGGCCCCGCCGTTGGCGTCGAGGCAGAGGCCGGACTGCACGCCGGTGATGGTGCCGTTGGCGTTGACGTTCCACTGCTGGTTGGTGCCGCCGTGGCAGTCGTACGTGGTGACCAGGGTGCCCGGGGTGGTGCCGTAGCCGGCGGCGTCCAGACACTTGGTGCCGAGCACGGTCAACGCCCGGCCGGAGGTGTACGTCCACTGCTGGTTGGTGCCGCCGTGGCAGTCCCAGAGCTGTAGCTGGAGCCCGTTGGTGGTGGCGGATCCGGGCACGTCGACGCACCGGCCCGACGGGGTGCCCACGATGGTGGTGGTCTGTCCGCCGCTGTTGCCCGGGTTGCCGATGCTGCCGGGCACCGACTGCAGGGCGCTGTACCAGCGGGCGGCCATCTTGTCGTAGCCGCCGGAGGTGGGGTGGATGCCGTCGATCAGGTCGGCGGTGGTCAGGGCGCTCTGCATGTCGACCAGGTGGACCCGTTTGCCGGCGTTCACCTTGCTCTGCACGATGCCCGGGATCGCCGCGTTGAAGGTGCGCGCGGCCGCCGCCTGGTTGCTGTTGGACAGTGTGATGATCTGCGCGACGAACACCTCGGCGGTGGGCGCGGTGTTCGTGATCTTGTCGATCAGGGTGGAGAGCCGGTTCGGCGCGCTGCCCACGTTGTAGTTCTGGAGGATGTCGTTGGTGCCGATGTGCAGCAGCACGGTCTGCGGTCGTTGGTTGTTCAGCCAGCCGACGATGTTCGCGTCGATCTGGTCGATGCGCCAGCCGGGGTGCCCCTCGTGGTCGTGGTCACCGAGGCTGCCCGGCCCGTTGAACTGCGATCCGGTGAAGTCGGTCGTGTAGCGACCGGCGGCCAGGCGCTGCCAGAGCCCGATCCGGTAGCCGCCGGGCACCTGGGTGCCCTCGGTGATGGAGTCGCCGAGCGGCATCACCCGTACCCCGCCGTTGGATTCGGCGTGGGCGGGGCCGGTCGGTGTCACCACCCCGGCGGTCATGACGCCGAGTACGGCGAGCGCCGCGAGCCATCGTGCCCTCGTTCGCATGGACTTCTCCCCTGGATCGGTGGAGCTGGCCGAGGGCGTGGGCCGGTCGGACGGCCGCCGTGGTGAGGGGCGGCACGCCGGTGACGCGGATCGGCCGGACCGGACAGCCACCGGCTGCCGGGCCCGGCCGGGCACACGCCGATCGCCACCTCGCCAGGACGGGGCGGCCTCGGCACCGGGACGGGTGTGAGCGTTAACAACGACCATTGTAAATACTTGTCGCTGACCTGGTCCAGTTCGGCCCACCACCGGCTCCGAACGGAGGGCGACCGGGCACCCGCACCATCCGGGAGATGGACGCCACGGCCGAGGCCGCCGGCCGGACCACCCCGGCGGACGGGGCGGCTCGCCACACCGGCGGGCCGCCCGTCCGTTCGTCACCCGTGCTCAGGGCTGCGGCAGCGCCGCATCGATGATCGCGGCCTGCTCGACCTCGTGCTGCTTGGCGGAGCCGACCGCCGGGGCGGCGGCAGCCGGGCGGGAGATGCGGCGCAGCCGCACCCCGTCCAGGTGCTCCACCAGGTTGAGCGCCACGAACGACCAGGCACCCTGGTTGGCCGGCTCCTCCTGCACCCAGGCGAAGTCCTCCGCCTGGGGGTACCGGTCGAGCACCGCCCTGAGTTCCTCGACCGGCAGCGGGTAGAGCTGCTCCAACCGGACGATGGCGGTGTCGCCGATGCCGCGGTCGGCGCGGGCCTGCACCAGGTCGTAGTAGACCTTGCCGGAGCAGAGCAGCAGCCGCCTGACCGTCTCGGCGGACGGCGACTCGACACCCGGCCCGCCGTCGTCCAGCACCGGTCGGAAGCCGCCCGTGGTGAAGTCCCCCACGTCCGAGACGCAGAGCCGGTGCCGCAGCAACGACTTCGGCGAGAAGACCACCAGCGGCTTGCGCTTGGCCGACAGGGCCTGCCGGCGCAGCAGATGGAAGTAGTTGGCCGGGGTGCTGGGGATGGCGACCCGCATGTTGTCCTGCGCGCACAGTTGCAGGAAGCGCTCCGGCCGCCCGGACGAGTGGTCCGGGCCCTGTCCCTCCTGCCCGTGCGGCAGCAGCAGCACCAGCGACGACCGCTGACCCCACTTCAGCTCGCCGGAGGAGAGGAACTCGTCGATGATGGACTGCGCGCCGTTGGCGAAGTCACCGAACTGCGCCTCCCAGAGCACCAGCGCCTCGGGGTTCTCCACCGAGTAGCCGAACTCGAAGCCCATGGCGGCGTACTCGCTCAGCAGCGAGTCGTGCACGAAGAACCGTGCGTCGCCGGTGGCCAGACGGGACAGCGGCAGGTACGACTCACCGGTGGCCGCGTCGACGACCGCGGCGTGCCGCGAGGTGAACGTGCCGCGTCGCGAATCCTGGCCGGCCAACCGGACGGTGACGCCCTGGCCCAGCAGCGAGCCGAAGGCGACCAGCTCACCGAAGCCCCAGTCGATACCGCCCTCGACCGCCATCCGCGCCCGCCGCTGCAACACCTGCTGGACCCGCTTGTGCGCGGTGAACCCCTCCGGCAGGTGCAGGTGGGCCTCGCCGACCGCACGGACGGCCGCCGCGTCGACGGCGGTGTCGACCTGCGGTTCGGGCTCCGCCGACCAGGACGGGCGGGCCCGCGCCGGCGCGACGGCCGCGTCCCGGCTGGCCTTGAAGACCCGCTCCAGCTCGGCCTGGTACTCGCGGAGCTGCTGCTGCGCGGTCTCGACGGTGATGTCGCCCCGGCCGATCAGCTCCTCGGTGTAGATCTTCCGGACGCTGCGCTTGGCATCGATGATCTCGTACATCCGGGGGTTGGTCATCGACGGGTCGTCGCCCTCGTTGTGCCCACGGCGGCGGTAGCAGACCAGGTCGATGACGACGTCCTTGTTGAACGCCTGGCGGTACTCGAAGGCCAGCCGGGCGACCCGGATCACCGCCTCCGGGTCGTCGCCGTTGACGTGGAAGATCGGCGCCTGGATCATCCGGGCCACGTCGGTGCAGTAGAGCGACGAACGGCTGTACTCGGGGGCGGTGGTGAAGCCGACCTGGTTGTTGACCACCACGTGCACGGTGCCGCCGGTGCGGTAACCACGCAGCTGGGACAGGTTGAGCGTCTCGGCCACGACCCCCTGCCCGGCGAACGCGGCGTCACCGTGGACCAGCACCGGCAGCACGGTGTAGCCCTCCAGGCCCAGGTCGAGCCGGTCCTGCTTGGCCCGGACGATCCCCTCCAGCACCGGATCGACGGCCTCCAGGTGCGACGGGTTGGCCACCACGCTGACGGTGGTGCAGTGCTGGCCGTCGGGTGTGGTGTATTTGCCGGTCTGCCCGAGGTGGTATTTCACGTCGCCGGAGCCGTGCGCCGAGTCCGGGTCCATCTGGCCCTCGAACTCGTTGAAGATCTTCTCGTACGGCTTGCCGACGATGTTGGCGAGCACGTTGAGCCGGCCCCGGTGGGCCATGCCGATGACCAGCTCGTGGAAGCCGCCCTCGGCGCAGGCCTGGAGCACCTCGTCGAGCAGGGGGATCAGCGACTCGCCGCCCTCCAGCGAGAAGCGGCGCTGGCCGACGTACTTGGTCTGCAGGAAGGTCTCGAACGCCTCGGCGGCGTTGAGCCGGTTGAGCAGGTGCTGCTGTTCGTCCGG
>NZ_JBMDWU010000283.1:0-9628 GCF_048594385.1 Micromonospora sp.
GCGGCTGCGGGAGGTCGTCGCGGCCTGGGTGGCCGCCCCGCCGCCCGCCCCGCCCACCGCCGACCCGCTGCCCGACCCGGCGGCCGACAGCCCGGCCCCGACGGCCGGTGACCCGACGGCGGCGGCCGGGGCGACCGGGGGAGACCGATGAGCGTGGACCGGGGACTCGACATCGTCGACTTCCACCTGCACTTCCGCATCGCCACAGACGAGACGATCCACGCCTGCGAGGACGCCGCGGGGATGCACCCGGGCGGGGAACACGAGCGGGCCGTGCGGGCCGCCGGCTCCGCCCCGTACGCGAAGGCGTGGCGGCAGGCGTGGAGCTTCCCCGACCCGGAACCACCCGCCCCACGCTGGCAGGACGAGGCCGACCGGTGGGCCGACGAACTACGCGCGGTGCGGGTCCGCCGGGCCGTCTTCGTCACCGGCGGCGGCAACGACACCGTCGCCGACGTGGTCGACCGGCACCCGGACCTGCTGCTCGGCTTCGCCCACCACGACCCGTACGCGCCGGGGGCCGCCGCCGAGCTGGAGCGCGCGGTGACCGAACGGGGCCTGCGCGGGTTGAAGCTGTTCGCCCCGCTGCTGCGCGGCCCGCTGGACCACGCCGACCTGGACCCGCTGTGGTCCACCGCCCAGCGCCTCGGCGTGCCGGTGCTGATCCACATCGGCCACTACGGCAGCGCCGGTGGCCTGTCCTTCGGCCGGTACGGCGGCCCCGACGAGCTGGCCCGGATGGCCCGCCGCTTCCCCGAGCTGGCCGTGGTGGTGCCGCACTTCGGCGTCCAGCACGTGCAGGATCTGCTCTTCGCCGCCTGGGGCTGCCCCAACATCCACGTCGACACGTCCGGCTCCAACCAGTGGGTGCGCTGGATGCCGTACAGGCTGACGCTGGAGGACCTGTTCCGCCGCTGCTACGAGACGATCGGCCCGCAGCGCATCGTGTACGGCAGCGACTCGTCGTGGTTCCCGCGCGGCTACGTCACCCGCTACCTCGACGACCAGCTGCGGGTCTGCCGTGAGCTGGGGATGCCCGACGACCACCTCCGCGCGATCTTCGCCGGTAACGCCGAACGGCTGCTGGGCCTGACCGACCGACCAGCCGAGAACCCGGGACCCGGCCCCCACGCCGCGCCCCGGCCCGGAAGGAAGTAAGGAACCGCCATGAGCGAGCTGACCACCTACCAGCGGCACCACCTGGCCCCGACCTACGAGCACCACGTCGGCCACCTGTACCCGGCGATGGTGCGCGCCAGCCAGGCGCACGTGGTGATGCTGACCGAGCAGGGCCTCATCCCGGCCGAGCGGGGGGCCCGGCTGCTGCGCGGGCTGGCCACGCTGCGCGCCGACGGCAGCCCCGCCCCGGCGTTCGACGGCAGCTTCGAGGACACCTACTACCTGCTGGAGAAGACCCTCGCGCAGGCGTGCGGCCTGCCCGCGTCCGAACTGGACGTGCAGATGGCCCGCAGCCGCAACGACCTGGACGCCGGGGTGTTCCGGATGCTCCTGCGCGACCAGCTGCTCGGGGTGCTGGAGAGGGTGCTGGCCACCGGAACGACCGCGCTGGACGTCGCCGACCGGTACGCCGACGTGGTGATCACCGGTTACACCCACCGTCGGCCCGCCCAGCCCACCACCATCGGGCACGCGCTGGCCGGTTACGCCGAGGCGCTGGCCGGTGAGGCCGTCGCGTACGCCGACGTGATCGACCAGCTCAACGTCTCGCCGCTGGGCTCCTGCGCGTTCGCCGGCACCGACCTGGACATCGCCCCGGCCCGGGTGGCCGAGCTGCTCGGCTTCGACGGCCTGGTCACCAACTCCTACGAGGCGGTGGCCGGGGCCGACCACCTGGTCCGGGTGGGCACCCTCAACGCGCAGGCCCTGGCCACCGGCGCCCGGCTCGCCCGAACCCTGATGGACTGGCTGACCTGGCAGTGGGTGGCCACCCCCGGCGACTTCACCCAGGGCAGCAGCATCATGCCGCAGAAGCGCAACCCGGTGGTGCTGGAGCACCTGGTGTCGATGGCCGGCGCGAGCGCCGCCGACGCCGCGTCGGTGCTCAACAACGTCGGGGCGGCCTGGTGGGAGGACTCCAACAACGCCACCACCGACGTGCAGGTCCGGCTCTGGGACAGCAACGACCGGGCGGAACGGTTCTTCGCCCTGGTCGGCGGCTTCCTCGCCGAGCTGGAGCCGCTGCACCCGCCGACCCGGGAGGAGATCGTCGCGTCCGGGGCCACCACCACCGCGGCGGCCGACGCGCTGACCCGGCACGGGGTGCCGTTCCGGGCCGCCCACTCGGTCGTCGGCCGGCTGGTGCGCGCGGGCGCGCCGGACAGCTGGACCGCCGAGGGGGTCCGGACCGCCGCCGTCGGCCTGGCCGACGGGCTCACCGACGACGCCGTGGCCGATCTGATCGCCGCCGCCGTCGACCCCGAGCTGGTGCTCGCCCGGGCGCAGGTGGACGGGCCGGGTGCCGCCGCCGTCCGTGCCCAGGTCGGCACCCTGCGGGGCGCGTTCGACGGCGTCGCCGACCGGCTCGCCGCGACCCGGGACCGGCTGGCCCGCGCCGACGAGGCGCTGGACACGGTCGCCGCCGAGGTGGCCGGCCGGTGAGCGCGTCGATCCGACGATCCGGTTCCGGTCCGGCCCGGCTGCCCGGCGGGGCACCGCCACGACCGCGGTCGACGGTGGTGACCGGGCGGTGGACCAGGTGAGCATGCGACTGGCCGGCCGGGCCGTCGCCGGCACCCGCACCGACGAACTGCTGCTGGGCATCGACTTCGGCGGAACGAAGTGGGCCGTGGGGGGGGCCGCCGGCACCGGCCGGTTGCTGGCCCACCGGCGGATCGCCACGCACGCCGAGCGGGGTGCCCCGCAGGCGTTGGACCGGGCGCTGGAACTGGCGGCCACGCTGGTCGCCGAGGTCGGTGGGCCGCTGGTGGCGGCCGGGGTGGCCTCGCCCGGGGTGGTCCGCCCCGACGGCATCGACCTGGCCCCGAACGTACCCGGCTGGGAGCGGTTGCGCCTGGCCGACGCCGTCTCCGACGCCCTCGGGGTGACCCGGGTGGCGGTGGACAACGACCTGAACGCCGCCGCCCTGGCCGAGCTGCGGCTCGGTGCGCTGCGCGACGCCGACCCCGGTCTGGTGGTGGGGATCGGCACCGGCGTGGCGGCGGCGGTCACCGTCGGCGGCCGGGTCCTCGCCGGGCACCGGGGCGCGGCCGGCGAGATCGGGTACGCGGTGGCCGGCGGCCCGTGGCCCGGCACCATGCTGGAGCTGGACTTCTCCGGCCGGGCGCTGGACCGGTTGGCCGACGAGCTGGGGGTGGCCGGGCACGCGGCCGGGCTGGCCGCTGCGGCCGAGCTGCCCGGTGCGGCCCGTGACGCGCTCACCGCCCGGGTCGACGAGCTGGCCCGGCACCTGGTCACCTGCTGCCTGCTGCTCGATCCGCAGCGGGTGGTGCTGGTGGGCGGGGTGGCCGGCAGCGCGCTGATCCGGGGACTGCTGGTCGACCGGCTGGCCGAGGTGCTCCCGCACCGTCCCGACGTGGTGCTGTCCCGGTTCGCCGACGACGCGGCGCTGCTGGGCGCGGTCACCCTCGCCCGGGAAGCGGTGCCGGCCCCCCGCTGACCTGACGATCCGTGCGTCCGGGCCGTGAGGGGCGGACCGGTCGAACCGGGTGTCCGGCCCGCGAAGGGGGCGGGCCGGACACCCGGTGCGTCACTCCGGCAGGTTGGCGCT
Organism: Micromonospora sp.; assembly: GCF_048594385.1. Lineage (NCBI taxonomy): Bacteria > Bacillati > Actinomycetota > Actinomycetes > Micromonosporales > Micromonosporaceae > Micromonospora > Micromonospora sp. The sequence goes on from NZ_JBMDWU010000283.1 coordinate 3,749, forward strand.
CGACTTCGCCAGCTGGTACGCCGGCAGCATCGCCTCGAACTCCTCGGTGTCCAGGCCGCCGAGGGTGATCATCAACTTGCCGTACAGGGTGGACACCAGGATCGCCCGCTTACGCTCGCCGTCCTCGGTCCAGGTGGCCTCGAAGGCGTCCAGCGGGCCGGCCTTGGTCCGCCGGTACTGCTGCTCCTTCGGACCGTCGAACTCGGCGAGGTACTTGTCCACCGTGTCCTGCGGGTTCAGTGGCGTGCCCCCGGTGATCTGCCAGACCCGCAGGAAGCCGATGTTCCCGGCCGGCTTCGCGTCGATCTCGCACAGCGGCACCGCCGGGCCGAGTTTGAAGTCGGCCCCGCCCTTCACCGCCTTGGCCTTCCACTTCGCCGGCACCGAGAAGGTCATCGACAGCGTGCAGGCGCTGCCCTTCGGGCCGATCGTGGTGGCGGCGGCGGCCGGGGCGACGGCGTCGTACCACGGCGGGCCGGCGACGACGGGCGAGGCGGTGGGGCTGGCCGGCGGGGCGGGCGTCGTCGCCGGTTCCGGGGTGGCCCGGGCGCAGCCGGTGGCGAGGGTGAGGGTGAGGGCGGCCAGTGCGGTCGTACGTCGGATCATCGTCGTTTTCCCCGTGAAGAGTTCCCGCCGTCGATCACGGCGGCCGACGGATGCTAGCTGACGGCGCGGGGCCGTGCTGCCCCCCGACCGGCGGCCGGCGGGCCGCCCGGACGCACACCGGCCCCGCACCGTCGCGGTGCCGGGCCGGTGTGCCGGTGCCGTCAGGGGCGGGTGAAGACCAGGGCGACGTTGTGACCGCCGAAGCCGAACGAGTTGTTCAACGCGGCGGGCACGTCCAGGTGGCGGACCTTGTTCGCGGCCACGTCCATGTCGAGACCGTCGTCCGGGTCGTCCAGGTTGATCGTCGGCGGGATGACGCCGTCGCGGATGGTCAGGATGGTGGCGATCGACTCCAACGCACCGGCCGCGCCGAGCAGGTGCCCGGTCATCGACTTGGTGGCGGTCAGCACCGGGTGGTCGCCGAGCGCCCGGTGCAGCGCCTTGATCTCGGCGAGGTCACCCACCGGGGTCGAGGTGGCGTGCGCGTTGACGTGCACGATGTCGGCCTTGGCCACGTCGGCGTCGGCGATCGCCTTGGCGATGGCCCGGATCGCGCCGGCCCCCTCCGGGTGCGGCTGCACGATGTCGTACCCGTCGGAGGTGATGCCGGCGCCGGCGAGTCGGGCGTAGACGTGCGCACCCCGGGCGGCGGCGTGGTCGGCCCGCTCCAGCACCAGGATGCCGGCGCCCTCGCCGAGGACGAAGCCGTCGCGGCCCTTGTCCCACGGGCGGGAGGCCTGCTCCGGTTCGTCGTTGCGGGTCGACATGGCCCGCATGGAGCTGAACCCGGCGATCGGCAGCGGGTGGATGACCGCCTCGGTGCCGCCGGCCACCACCACGTCGGCCCGCCCGGACCGGATCATGTCCAGGCCGAGTGCGATCGCCTCCGCACCGGTCGCGCAGGCGCTCGCCACCGAGTGCACCCCGGCCTGCGCGCCCAGCTCCAGCCCCACCCAGGCGGCGGGACCGTTGGGCATCAGCATCGGGATGGTGTGCGGGGAGACCCGGCGCGGGCCGGACGCCTCCAGGATGTCGTCCTGGGCGAGCAGGGTCAGTGCGCCACCGATGCCGGAGCCGACGCTGGCGCCCAACCGCTCCGGGTCCAGCCCGGAGTCGGCGAGCCCCGAGTCCGCCCAGGCCTGCTGGGCCGCGATCAGCGCGATCGCCTCGGAACGGTCCAGTCGGCGCAGCTTGACCCGGTCCAGCACCTCGCTCGGTTCGACCGCGAGCTGGGCGGCGATCCGGACCGGGAGCTGGCCGGCCCACTCCTGGGTGAGCGGACCCACCCCGGAGTGGCCGGCGAGCATGGCGTCCCAGGTCGACGCGACGTCCCCGCCCAGCGGGGTGGTCGCGCCGAGCCCGGTGACGACGACGTCGACGTGACTCATCTCAGGACTGCGCCTCGATGAAGCTGACGGCGTCCCCGACGGTCTTCAGGTTCTGCACCTCGTTGTCCGGGATCTTGACGCCGAACTTCTCCTCGGCGGCGACCACGACCTCCACCATGGAGAGCGAGTCGACGTCGAGGTCGTCGGTGAAGGACTTCCCCTCGGCCACGTCGTCCGGGTTCACCCCGGCAACCTCTTCGAGGATCTCGGCGAGGCCGGAGGTGATCTCGTCACGGGTCATTACGGTGGGTTCCTCTCATCGGGGTTGGTTCTCCGCCGGATGGCGGCGCGCCGCGGTCGCCGACCGCGTCGGGTCTTCAGGGGCAGCGGACGACCTGACCGGCGTAGGTCAGCCCGCCGCCGAAGCCGAACAGCAGCACCGGCGCGCCCGAGGGCACCTCCCGGCGCTCGACCAGCTTGGACAGGGCCAGCGGCACGCTCGCCGCCGAGGTGTTGCCGGACTCGACGATGTCCTTGGCGATGATCGCCTGCGGGATGTTCAGCCGCTTGGCGATGCCGTCGATGATCCGCGAGTTGGCCTGGTGCGGCACGAACGCGGCCAGCTCGGACGGGTCGACACCGGCCTTCTCGCACGCCTGCAGCGCCAGCGGGGCCAGTGCGGTGGTGGCCCAGCGGAACACCGACTGCCCCTCCTGCGCGATGTACGGCCGCCAGCCCTCGATGCGTACCGCGTCGCTCTTGTCCGGCGCGGAGCCCCACACCACCGGACCGATCCCGGTCGGCTCGTCGCCGGTGGTGGCAGTGACCACCGCCGCGCCCGCGCCGTCGGCGAAGATGATGCAGGTCGAACGGTCGGTCCAGTCGGTGAAGTCGGAGAGCTTCTCGGCGCCGATGACCAGCGCGTTGCGGGACGCGCCGGCCCGGATGGCGTGGTCGACGGTGCCCAGCGCGTAGGCGAAGCCGGAGCAGGCGGTGTTCAGGTCGAACGCGCCCGGGGCGGTGATGCCCAGCTTGGCGGCGACCCGGCAGGCCACGTTCGGGCTGCGGTCGATCGAGGTGCAGGTGGCCACGACGACCAGGTCGATGTCGGCGGCGGTGAGGCCCGAGTTGGCAAGCGCCTTGTCGGCGGCGGCGGTGGCCATGTCGGCGACCGTCTCGCCGTCGGCGATGCGCCGGCTGGCGATGCCGACCCGGTCCCTGATCCACTCGTCGTTGGTGTCGACGAACTGGGCGATGTCGTTGTTGGTCACCACCCGCGAGGGTTGGTAGTGCCCGAGGGCGACGATCCGACTGCCGCTCATGCCTGGCCTCCGATGCGGGCGATGGGTCGGCCCGGCGCGACCGGGTCGGCGGGGTGGGCGAGCCACTCGGTGAGCGGGCCGCTGTCGTGGGCGGTGACCTCGACCGGCCCCTGCCGGGTGGTCACCTGGCCGAGCACCTGGCCGGCGCTCAGTTCGGCGCCCTCCGCGAGGCCCTCGGCGGGGGTGAAGGTGCCGACGGCGGGGGCGACGACCACCCGGGCGCGGGGGGTCGGCCGGTGACCGGGCGGGCCGCTGTGCCGGGCGATGAGGTCGCGGGCGGCGGGCAGGTCGGCGGGGGTGTTCAGGGTGACGATCTCCGGCACGCCGGTGGCCTTGAGTTCCCGCTTGACCAGCCCGGCGAGGGTGCCGGCCGGGGGGAGTTCGAGCACGCCGGTGACCCCCAGCCCGACGAGCGTCCGCATGCACAGGTCCCAGCGCACCGGGGCGGTGACCTGCCGGACCAGCCGGTGCACCAGCTCCCGGCCGTGTGCCACCGCGGCGCCGTCGAGGTCGGAGAGCAGGAGCCGGGCCGGGGTGGACGGGGTGATCCCGGCGGCGACGGCGGCCAGCGCCTGCTCGGCGGGGCCCATGTACGGGGTGTGGAACGCCCCGGCGACCTGGAGCCGGACGATCCGGGCCTTGGCCGGCGGTTCGGCGGCCAGCTTGTCCAGGGCGTCGAGTGTGCCGGCGGCGACCACCTGACCGCCACCGTTGCGGTTGGCCGGGTGTAGCCCGTGGGTCTCCAGCGCGGCGAGCACCTCGTCCGGGTCGCCGCCGAGCACGGCGGCCATCCCGGTGGGGGCGAGGGCGCAGGCGGCGGCCATCTCCCGGCCGCGTACCCCGGCGAGGGTGACCGCCGTCTCGGCGGAGAACACCCCGGCGAGCGCGGCGGCGGCCAGCTCGCCGACGCTGTGCCCGGCGACCAGGTTCACGTCGTGCAGGGGGAGCTGCTCGGCCGCGAGCAGGGCCGAGGCCACCAGCAGCGGCTGGGTGCGGGCGGTGTCCCTGATCTCGTCGGCGTCCGCCTCGGTGCCGAGCCGGACCAGGTCGACCCCGGCCGGCACCGACCACCAGCGCAGCCGCGACTCGACGCCGCGCAGGGCGAGCCACGGTGTCAGGAAGCCGGGCTTCTGGGAACCCTGGCCGGGAGAGAGGACGGCGAGCACGTCTATGACTCTTCCCGATACCCCGGGGTAAGCGCTGTGCGGGCTGACACCAAACCGCACTAGAACTCTTGGAGGGTTCCTACAAACATCGGCCGTGATCGTCGCCTAGCGGCCCTGCTCACCGGTCACCCGGTGTCATTTCTGGCTCGGGCCGGGCGCGCCCGCCGGGACGATCGGGTCCAGCCGGCCGACAGTCAGCGCCACCTGGAGCGCGAACGCGTCCCGGGGGGTCAGCGGGGAGAACCCGGTCACCTCGGCGATCCGACGCAGTCGGTAACGCACCGTGTTGGGATGGACGAACAGGGCGCGGGCGGCGCTCTCCAGCGTCCCACCGGCGGCGAAGAAGGCGTCCAACGTCTCCAGCAGCTCCCCGCCCGCGCGGACCAGGGCGGCGTACACGTCGTGGCGCAGCCGGCGGCGGGCCTCGGCGTCACCGGCGAGGGCCCGCTCGGGCAGCAGGTCGGCCGCCGGCACCGGCCGGGGCGCGGTCGGCCAGGCCGGCGCCGCCCGGTAGCCGGCCAGCGCCGCCCGCGCCGAGTCCGTCGCCTCGTCCAGACTGGGTACGGCGGGGCCGACCACCACCGGACCGTCGCCGAACCCGGGGAGCAGCTTCTCGGTGGCCGCCATCGGGTCGGCCGCGCCGCCGAGCACGATGACCAGCCGGTCGCCGTGCACGCCCCCGATCACCTCCACCCCGATCCGGCGGGCGTACCGGTAGACGGTGTGCAGCACGGCGGACACCTCGCCGCCGGGGGAGCGGCCCACCGCCACCGCCACCGGTGGGGCGTCCGCCCAGCCCAGCGCGGCGGCCCGGCTGGCCAGCACGTCGGGGGAGTCCCCGCGTAGCAGGGCGTCGACCAGCAGCGCCTGCAGCCGGGCGTCCCAGGAGCCCCGGGACTCGGCGGCGCGGGCGTACACCCGGGCGGCGGCGAAGGCGATCTCCCGGGAGAACCGCAGCACCGCCTCGCGGAGCTGCTGCTCCTCACCGGGCGCGGCCAGGTGCGACACCTGCTCCTCGACCACGTCGATGGTCACCTTGATCAGCGCCACCGTCTGCTGGAGGCTGATCGACCGGGCCAGGGCCAGCGGCGCGGTGGCGAAGACCTCGTCGGACACCTCCTGGGTGCTGTCGGTGGTGCCACCGCCGGAACCCAGCCACTCGACCAGCGACCGGGCCCCGGCCTGCGCCACCAGCATCACCCAGGAGCGCTGCTCGGCCGGCAGCTCACGGAACCAGGGCAGGCTCTCGTCCATCCGGACCACGCTGGCCGTGGCCAGCGCCCCCGCCGCCCGTTCGATCCGGCGCAGGGTGGCCGTCAGTTCCCTCCCGTCCGGTTCGCTCACGGCTCCAGCGTGACATGCCCTGAGCAGGGGCTCGACGTCGGCTCCCCGCGGGCCCCCCGGGGGGGGGCCCCCGGGGGCCGGGCGGCCGGGGGGGGGGGGGCCGGGAGGTGGGGG
>NZ_JBMDWU010000284.1:0-13773 GCF_048594385.1 Micromonospora sp.
GGTCGGGGCCGGTCGGTCGGCAGCGCCAGCCGACCCCCCAGCCCCGCGAGCAGATCCCGCCAGTGGGCCAGTGACTCCGCCGCGTCGGGCCGGTTGGCCAGGCCACGGCGGCGTACCGGTGGCAGCTCCCCGGCGAGGCCGACCCGGGCGCCGTACGCCTGCTGGAGCTGACTGTCGAGCAGGTCCAGCGAGTGCTGGTCGGCGATCAGGTGGTGCAGGGTGAGCAGCAGCACCGCGCGGTCGCCGGGCTCGGTGACCAGGCAGGCGCGGGCAAGCGGCGGCACGTCGGTGGGGACCGGGCGGCGGGCCTGCGCGTCGAGGTGCCGCCGGGACTCGGCGGCGGCCCGGTCCGGTTCCTCGCCGGACAGGTCGACGACGGTCCACGGCAGCGTGGCGGCCGTCCGGACCAGTTTCCGCCCGTCCGCCGGGAAGCAGGTCCGCAGCGCCTCGTGCCGGTCCACCAGTTCCTGCAGCGCGGCACGCAGCGCCTCGGCGTCGACCGCACCGGCGAACTCGTACCGCACCGGGACGCAGTACAGCGGCGAGTCCGGGTGCAGCCGGTCCAGGAACAGCAGCCGCTCCTCGGTCGGCGAGATCGGCACCCGGCGGGCCGGCGGCGCGAGCCGGGCCAGGTGCGCCACCAGGTCGACCGGCCGTCGGTAGCGGAACAGCAGGTCCATCTCGACCGGTACGCCGATCCGCCGACGCAGTTCGAGCGCCACCTCCACGGCCTGCAGGGACTGCCCGCCGAGGTCGAAGAAGTCGGCGTCCGGGGCGATCTCCGCCCGCCGGAGCACCTGGCCGAAGGCGGCCCGGACGATCTCCTCGTACGGCGGGGTGTCGACCGCCGCCGGCTCGTGGTCGACGCTCACGCGGGCCCCCCGGCGGTGCGGCGGACCAGGTGGCCGTCGAGGACGAGGGCGTCCAGGGTGGACCGGGCGAAGGTGGCGACCGCCTCGGCCGGGGTCCGGACGATGGGCTGACCCCGCAGGTTGAACGACGTGTTGACCAGCACCGGCAGCCCGGTCCGCCGGCCCATCTCGCGCAGCAGCCCCCAGAACAGCGGCGCGTCCTCGCGGTGCACCACCTGCACCCGGGCCGACCCGTCGACGTGCGTGACGGCGGGCAACCGGTCCCGGTAGGGCGCCCGGACGCCGGTGACCATCAGCATGTGCCGGAACGCCGCCTCCGTGCCCGGCGGGATGTCGAAGTACCTGGCGGCGTCCTCCACCGGCACCGCCGGGGCGAACGGGCGGAACTCCTCACGCTGCTTGACCACCGTGTTGAGGTGTTCGCGCATGGTGGGCGAGCGCGGGTCGGCGAGGATGCTGCGGTTGCCCAGGGCACGCGGGCCGAACTCCATCCGGCCCTGGCACACCGCCACGGTGGCCCCGCCCTCGATCAACGCGACCGTCTCGCGGACCAGGTCCGCCTCGGCGTACCGGCGGATCTCGAAACCCGGACCGAGGTCCCGCAGCGCCGCCGCGACGTCGTCGGCGGTGCACCCGTCCCCCCAGTACGGCATCCGCATCCCGGTCGGCGTCGCCGGCCGCGCCTCGCGCAGCGCGGCCAGGGCCGCCCCGAGCGCGGTGCCGTCGTCCCCGGAGGCCGGCTGGACGAACACCTCGTCGAAGAGGCCGCTGCGCAGGATCACCCCGTTCGCCGAGCAGTTCAGCGCGACCCCGCCGGCCAGGCAGAGCCGACGCAGCCCGGTGCGGCGGCGGTACTCGGTCAGCACGTGCAGCAGGGTGCGTTCCAGCGCGTCCTGCAGGGCGGCGGCCACGTCCATGTGGTGCTGCCCCAGCTCCGCGTCGGGCTCGCGGGCCGGCCCGAGCTTCTCCTCCAGCCGGCGCAGCACCCCCTGGTGCGTCTCGCGTTCCATCGGGGACTTGTTGGCCGACAGCAGCGGTACGGCGTACCCGCCGTCGGGGTCGAGCCGGACGAACTCGTCGAGGGTGGCCCGGTAGCGCTGCCGGTCGCCGTACGGGGCCAGGCCCATCACCTTGTACTCGTCCATCCCGGGTTGGAAGCCGAGATAGTGGGTGAAGACGCTGTAGAGGATGCCCAGCGAACTCATGATCGGGTAGCTGCCCTGCGGGTCGAGCACCGCGCCCCGCCCCGCGAACACCGTCAGCGACTCCTGCTCGCCCATGCCGTCGGCCACCATTACCAGCGCCTCGTCGAACCCGCTGAGGTAGTAGCTGCTGGCGGCGTGGGCCACGTGGTGCCCGACGTGCACGAACCGGGGTTCGCCGACGGCCGGCGGGTAGTGGGCGGCGAAGACCTCCCGCTGGACGCGCTGCGCGTACACCTCCTCGTACCAGCGGGTGGAGAGGTGGTCGAGCTGCCAGACCGGGGACGGTTCGTAGCGGAAGCCGTGCGCGACGACCGCGACGTCACGCATCGTCGCCCCGGCCGCCCGCAGGCAGGCGTCGATCGCGTCCCGGGGGAAGCGGCCGGTGCCCTTGTCGCCGTCGTAGCGTTCCTGGGCGGCGGCGGCGATCACCCCGGTCTCGTCGACCAGCGCCGCCGCGGAGTCCAGGCCCTGGACGATCCGTTGTTCCCGCCGCCACCCGTCGCCGAGTATCGCGCGCTTGAGCGCCGTGCCGCGGTCGAGGCCGCTGAATCCCAGCGTCAGCATTGTCGTCAACCTTCGTTCGCAGGGGTGGGGTCGGCCGACGGACGGCCGCTGGTCGGTGGGAGGGCGGCCGGGTCAGTCGGCGGCCGGCACCGGTTCGGGCAGGCGCGCGGCCAGCCGGGCGGGGGTGGGGTGCGCCATCAGCTCCACGACCTCCAGGTCGACGCCGAGCGCCGCCTCGACGCCGTGCACCAGCCGCATCGCGGTCAACGAGTCCCCGCCCAGGTCGAAGAAGTCGTCGTCGACCCCCGCCGGCACCCCCAGCACCTCGCTGAACAGCTCGCACAGCCGGGCCGGCAGCCCGTCGACCGGCGCGGCGGCGACCGGGTCGGCGGTGGGCGTCGGCGGCGCGGGCAGGGCCGCCCGGTGGAGCTTGCCGGTCGGCCCGAGCGGCAACGCGTCGAGCGCGACGAACGCCGCCGGCACCTGGTGCGCCGGCAGGCTCGCGGCCAGTTCGTCGCGCAACCGGACCGGATCGAACGGGGCTGCCGGCGTCGGCACCACGTACCCGACGATCCGGCGGATGCCCGGCACGTCCTCGCGGACCGCCGTCGCCGCCGCCAGCACCCCGGCGCAGCGGGCCAGCGCCGCGTCGATCTCGCCCAGTTCGACGCGGAAGCCCCGCACCTTGACCTGCTGGTCGTCGCGCCCGTGGAAGACCACCTGGCCGGCGGGGTCCCAGGCCGCCCGGTCCCCGGTGCGGTACATCCGCTCCCCCGGCCCGCCGAACGGGTCGGCCAGGAACCGCTCGGCGGTCAGCCCGGGGCGGTCCAGGTAGCCCCGGGCCAGACCGACGCCGGTCAGGTAGAGGTCGCCCACCACCCCCGGGGGCACCGGACGCAGGAAACCGTCCAGCACGTGCACCCGGGTGTTCCAGATGGGCCGCCCGATCGGCACGTACGCCGCCCGGCTGCCCGCCGGCACCGGCCAGTGGGTGACGTCCACGGACGCCTCGGTGGGCCCGTACAGGTTGTGCAGGTCCGCGCCGCAGGTGGCGTGGAACCGGTGGGCGAGTTCCGGGTCCAGTGCCTCGCCGCTGCAGATCACCCGGCGCAGGCCGACGCAGTGCGCCGCGACCGGCTCGGCCAGGAAGGCGGCCAGCACCGACGGTACGAAGTGGGCGGTGGTGACCCGCTGCCGCTCGATCAGCCGGGCCAGCCTGGTCGGGTCCCGCTGGTCGTCCGCGTCGGCGACGACGACCGCCGCGCCGGTGGACAGCGGCCAGAACATCTCCCACACCGACACGTCGAAGCTGAGGCTCGTCTTGTGCAGGACCCGGTCGGCGGCGGTCAGCCGGTACCGGTCCTGCATCCAGGCCAGCCGGTTGACGATGCCGGCGTGCGGCACGACGACGCCCTTGGGCCGGCCGGTCGAGCCGGAGGTGTAGATGACGTAGGCGGGATGGGCGACGCGCAGCGGCGTGGACCGGTCCCGGTCGGTGGGGGCGGTCGCCGGTTGCCGGGCGAGCAGTTCCCCCACGGCCGGGGCGTCGACGTCGAGGCAGCGGTCGGCGGGGCAGCCCGCGGCGACCCACTGCCCGACGGTCCCCCCGGTCGTCAGCACGCAGTCGGCCCCGCTGTCGCTGACCATCAGGGCCCGCCGTGCCGCCGGATACTCCGGGTCCACCGGCAGGTACGCGGCACCCGCCTTGACCGTGGCGAGGATCGCCACCAGGCTGGCCGTGGAGCGGGGCAGCGCGACGGCCACCACCCGTTCCGGGCCGACGCCGCGCCCGATCAGCAGGTGGGCCAGCCGGTTGGCGGCGGCGTCCAGGTCGGCGTAGCTCAGCTCCCCGTCGCCGTCGTGGACGGCGACCGCGTCCGGGGTGCGTAGTACCTGCGCCTCGAACCGGCCGACCAGCGTGTCCGGATCGGTCCGGGCCGGCGGGACGGTCGTGTCGTTGGCCTCGGCGAGCAGCCGCCGGTCCGCCCCGGTGAGCGGGGACAGCCGGGCCACCGGGATACCCGGGTCGGCGACGACCGCCGCCAGCAGCGCCCGCAACCGTTCCAGCACCGCGTCGGCGGTCGCCGGGGAGACCAGGTCCGGCTGGTGGCTGAGGCGGATCCGCATCCGGGCCCCGGGGAGCACCACCACGGCGAGCGGGTAGTGGGTGGCGTCGCGGCCCTGCACGTCGGTGATCCGGGCCTCGCCCAGGGCCGGGGTGCCGTCCAGCGCGACCGGGTAGTTCTCGAAGACGTACAGGGTGTCGAAGAGGGTGCCGGGGGTGCCGGCGAGCCGCTGCACCGCGCCCAGCCCCAGGTACTGGTGCGGCACCAGCGCGGACTGCTCGCCGTGCAGCCGGGTCAGCAGGTCGCCGAACGCCTCCCCGGGGCCGGTCCGTACCCGTACCGGCAGCGTGTTGAGGAACAGCCCCACCATCGTCGCGACGCCGGGCAGCTCCGGCGGGCGGCCCGCCACCGGCATCCCGAACACCACGTCGGCACGCCCGGTCAGGTAACCGAGCAGCACCCCCCAGGCGGCCTGGAGCACGGTGTTCACCGTGACGCCCCGCTCCCGGGCCAGGGCGGTCAGCGCCGCCGTCAGCCCCTCGTCCAGCTCGACGTCGAGGTCGCGGGGCAGCGCCGTCGGGTGGGCGGCACCCGGCCCGGCCAGCAGGGTCGGTTCGGCCAGCCCGGCCAGCGCCGTCCGCCACGCCTCCTCGGCGGCCGGCCGGTCCTGCCGGGCCACCCAGTCCAGATAGGTGCGGAACGGCACCGGCGGCGGCGGGGCGGCGGCCCCCCGATGGTGCTCGTAGAGCGCGATCAGGTCGCGGACGACGAGCGACAGCGACCAGCCGTCGAGCAGGATGTGGTGGTGGGTGAAGTCGAGGCGGTACCGCTCGGCACCCAGGCGGACCAGGCTGAACCGCAGCAGCGGCGGCCGGGCCGGGTCGAAGCGTCGACGCCGTTGCGTGTCGGCGATGCGGGCGGCCTCGGCCTGCGCCTGCCCGGCGGGCAGCGCCGACAGGTCGACCTCCTGCCAGGGCAGCTCGACGCCGTCGCCGATCACCTGCACCGGGGGGCCGGTGAGCCGCTGCCGGAACGCCGCACCCAGATGCGGATGCCGGGTCAGCAGGTCCCGGGCGGCCCGACGCAGGGCCGCCGGGTCCAGCCGGCCGGTCAGCTCCAGGGTCAGCTGGGCGGTGTAGACGTCCGCGCCGGTCCCGGCGTACGTGGCGTGGTAGAGGATGCCCTCCTGCAACGGGGCCAGCGGCAGCAGGTCGGTCAGCCGGGGATGCTCGGCCGAGATCGTGTCCAGCTCCCCCTGACCGATCGTGACCAGCGGAAAGTCGGAGGGGATCCGGCCCACCGCCGGGGTCGCGGTGCTGTCCGCCAGCACCTCCAGCGCGCGCAGCCACCCGTCGGCCAGCTCGCGGACCCGGGCCTCGGGCACGGCGTCGCCGGCCCAGGTCCAGGTGGCCCGCAGCTGCGGCCCGTCGGCGAGGTCCACGGTGACGGCGTTCAGCGACACCGCGTGCGGCAGCGGCATGTCCGCGTCGACATCACCGCCGAGGGCGTCCTGCGGTACGGGGGTCCAGTCCGCCTCGACCGTGCCGCCACCGAGCCGGCCCAGGTAGTTGAAGCCGAGCTGCGGGCGGCCCAGTCCGGCGAGTTCGGGGCCGGTGGCCAGGTTCAGGTAGCGCAGCAACCCGTACCCGATGCCGTGGTCGGGCACCGCGCGGAGCTGCTCCTTGACCCGCCGCACGACGGTGCCGACGGCGGGCCCGGCGGCCCACACCTGCGCCCAGTCCACCGCCCCCGGGTCCAGCCGCACCGGATACAGGCTGGTGAACCAACCGACGGTACGGGCGACGTCGACGTGGTCGGCCAGCGGCTCCCGGCCGTGGCTCTCGACGTCGACCAGCAGCCCGCCCGGCCGGCCCGACGCGACCGCGACGGTCAGCGCGGCCAGCAGCACCTCGTCGACCCGGGCGTGCAGCGCGTCCGGCACCCGGCGCAGCAGCGCCGCCGACAGCTCCACCGGGACGGTCTGCGCCAGCGAACGGGCGGTCCGGGCGGTGTCCCGGGCCGGGTCCAGGGCACGGGTGCCGACCGGCGGCGGGGGCGCGGCCAGCATCCCGCGCCACAGGTCCAGTTCGGCGCTGCGGGCCGGTCGGGTCGCCTCCTCGCCCAGCAGCGTCGACCACCGCCGGTACGAGGTGGTGACCGGGGCCAGCTCGGGCCGTCCACCGGCGGACACGGCCGCCCACGCGGCGGCCAGGTCGGGCAGCAGGATCCGCCAGGACGTCGCGTCGACGGCGAGGTGGTGGGCGGCCAGCAGCAGCCGGCCCCGGTGCCCGGGTCCGGCGTCGAACCAGACGGCCTGGAGCATCATCCGCGCACCCGGCGCGAGCCGGGCCTGGGCCGCCGCCGCGTGGTCGGCGACGATCCGGCGGCGGTCCGGCTCCGGCGTGTCCGGGTCGACGGGCACCCGGGTCAGCACCGACGCGGCCGGTACGCTGCCCGGCGCCGCCACGTCCAGCCGCCACGGGCCGTCGGGGCAGGACGGCCGGTCCAGCCGCATCCGCAGCGTGTCGTGCCGGTCCAGCACCGCCTGGAGAGCGGCACGGAGATCCGGTTCGGTCAGGTCGGCGGGGACCCGGACCACCATGGACTGGTAGTAGCCGTCGACCGGTCCGCCGGCCGCCCGCAGCCACTCCATGATCGGCGTCGGCTCGAACTCGCCCACCCCGTCGTCGGCACGGCTGACGGCGGCGTCCCGGCTGTGGTCGGCGGCCAGGTCGGCGACGGCGGCGAGCCGGGCGACGGTCGGGTGCGCGACGACGTCCCGGGGCCGGATGGCCAGCCCCTCGCTCTGCGCCCGGCTGACCAGCTGGATCGACGAGATGCTGTCGCCGCCGAGGCCGAAGAAGCTGTCCGTGACGCCGACCGTGGGCACCCCCAGCACCTCGGCGAACAGGTCGCACAGCAGCTTCTCGGTGGCGGTGCCCGGCTGGTCGGCGGGGGTCGTCGGCTCCTGGTCGGGTGCGGGCAGGGCCGCTCGGTCGACCTTGCCGTTGCGGTTGAGCGGCAGGGCCGCCAGGGGCACCAGGACGTTCGGCACCATGTACTCGGGCAGGTGGCCGGCGACGAAGGCGCGGACCGTGGCCGGGTCGGGGGCGGGGCCGTCCGGCGGGCCCACCAGGTAGCCGACGAGTTGCCGCCCGCCCGCGCCCACCTCCCGGACGACCACCGCCGCCTGGGCGACCGTGTCGTGCCGGGTCAGCACCGCCTCCACCTCGCCCGGTTCGATCCGGTGGCCGCGCACCTTCACCTGGTCGTCCACCCGGCCGACGAACTCCAGCTCGCCGTCGGGACGCCAGCGCACCAGGTCACCGGTGCGGTACATCCGCTCCCCCGGCCCCGCGTACGGGTCGGCCAGGAACCGGGTCGCGGTCAGCCCCGGCCGGCGCAGGTAGCCCCGGGCCAGGGCCCGGCCGGAGACGTACAGTTCACCGGCCACCCCGGCGGGGACCAGCCGCAGGGCGTCGTCGAGGACGTACACCTGGCAGTTGCGGACCGGACGGCCGATGGGCACGGCGGCCCCGGACCCGGCCCGGTCGGCCCGCAGGTCGGCGCTCATGGTGGCGCAGACCGTCGTCTCCGTCGGGCCGTACGCGTTGACCATGCGACGGCCCTCCGCCCAGCGGGTGACCAGTTCGGCCGGGCACGCCTCGCCGGCCAGCACCAGGGAACGCAGGGTGGGCAGGGGCTGCGCGGCCAGCGGGGTGAGCACCGCCGGGGGCAGCGTCGCGTGGGTGATCCCGTGGGCCCGGACGAAGTCGGCGAGCAGGTCGCCGACGAGCAGCCGTTCGGTCGGCACGACGAGGGCCGCGCCCGAGGTCAACGCCATGCACAGTTCCCAGAACGAGGCGTCGAAGCTGGGTGAGGCGAACTGGAGGACGCGGGCCCGACCGTCCACGCCGAGCCGGTCGGCCTGGGTGGCGGCGAGGCTGCTGACGCCCTGGTGGGTGACGACGACGCCCTTCGGCCGGCCGGTGGAGCCGGAGGTGAAGATCACGTACGCCGGGTGGGTCGGCAGCAGCGGGGTGCGGCGGTCCCGGTCGGTGGGGTCGCGGTCCGGGTGCCCGGACAGCTCGGCGAGCAGCGCCGGGTCGTCGAGGTCGATCCGGGGCAGGTCGGCGGCCACGGCGGCGGCACGGGCCGTCGGCGCGGCGTCCGCCCCGGCGAACACCACGCCGGCCGGCGCGGCGTCGGCGAGCATCTGCGCGACACGCGGGCCCGGGTACTCCGGGTCGACCGGCAGGTACCCGGCTCCTGCCTTGGTCACCGCGAGGATCGCGGTGACCAGGTCCACCCCGCGCGGCAGGACCAGCGCGACGAGCTGCTCCGGGCCGATCCCCCGGGCGATCAGCGCGTGGGCGAGCCGGTTCGCCCGCGCGTTCAACCCGCCGTACGTCAGCCGGTCCGCCCCGCAGCGGACGGCGACCGCGTCGGGCGTGCCGGCCGCCCACGCCTCGACCAGGGCCGGCAGGGTCGCCACCGGCACCGGGTCGGGGTTGCGGCCCTGGGTCGACAGCCGGAGCCGCTCGGGCACGTCGAGCAGGTCGAGCCGGCCGGTACGCGTCCCGAGCAGGGTGGGCAGTTCGGTCAACAGCCGGGTGAACCGGCGCAGCAGCCCCCGGGCGAACCCCACCGGGAACAGGTCGGGCCGGTACGACAGCCGCATCCGCAGCCGGGTGCCGGCCGCCGCGTTCAGGCTCAGCGGGTAGTGGGCGGCGTCGGCGGCACCCGCCTCCACCCGCAGCGGCCCGCAGCGCAGCTCACCGGAGTCGGGGAAGTTCTCGAACGCGACGCAGGTGTCGAACAGCTCGCCGGTCCCGGCGACCTTCTGGATGTCGGCCAGACCCAGGTGGTGGTGCTCGATGAGCTGCGCCTGCTCGTGCTGCAGGCGGGTCAGCAGCGCCGACAGGGGTTCGTCGCGGCGCAGCCGGACCCGTACCGGCACCACGTTCATCAGCAGCCCGACCATGTTCTCGGACCCGGGCAGCTCGGGTGGCCGGCCGGAGACCGCCGCGCCGAACGTCACGTCGTCGCGCCCGGTGAGCTGGCCGATCAGCAGCGCCCACGCGCCCTGCACGAGGGTGTTGACGGTGAGGTCGTGCCGGCGGGCGAACGCCACCAGGTCCGCCGTGGCCGCCGGGTCGAGTTCGGCAGGCAGGTCGCCGGGCCAGACCGGGACGCGGGTCGGGTCGGCCGGGGCGACGAGGGTGGGCCCGGCCAGGTCCGCCAGCGCCGTCCGCCAGGCCGCCTCCGCGCCCGGCCGGTCCCGCCCGGCCAGCCAGCCCAGGAAGTCCCGGTACGACGGAGCCGGTGGCAGCACGTCGCCCTGCTCGTAGAGGGAGCACAGGTCACGGATGAGCAGGGCGGTGGACCAGCCGTCGAGCAGGATGTGGTGGTAGGTGACGACCAGCCGGTGCCGGTGGCTGTCGACCCGGATCAGCCGGAACCCGATCAGCGGGGCCCGCCGCAGGTCGAACCGCCGTCCCTGGTCGGCCTCGGTGTGCCGGGCGAGGGCGGCGTCCGGGTCCTCCTGCGGTGCGAGGGTGACTTCCGTCCAGGACAGCTCCGGCTGGCGGACGACCACCTGCACGGGTGGGCCGGAGCGGCGTTCCCGGAAACTCGCCCGCAGGTTGGGGTAGCGGCGCAGCAGCGCCTCCGCCGCCGCCCGCAGCGCGGCGACGTCCAGCGGACCGTGCAGGTCCAGGATCAGCTGCGCGGTCTGCACCTCCGGCCCGCTGCTCTGGTGCCAGGAGTGGAACATCATCCCGGCCTGCAGGGGTGCCAGCGGCAGAATGTCCTCGATGCTCGACGTGGTCATGACACCGCTCCCTGTTCCGCCGCCAGTTCCTGCTCAAGGTCGTCGATCTCGTCCTGGCTCAGCGTGACCAGCGTCAGGTCCGACGGCGTGGGACCGCCGGCGGCCGGTGCCGTCGCGCCGGCCACCACCGCCTCCAGGGCGGCGTGCCAGTCGTCCGCGAGGTCGGCCACGTCGGTCTCGGCCAGCAGTTCCGCCGGCCACGACCAGGTGGTCCGCAGGTGCGGGCCGGTCGGGCCGTCGACGGTGACGGCGGCGACCTCCAGCACGTGCGGCACGGGGTGCCGGGGATCGGCCCCGCCCCGCAGCACCGCGCCCTCCTCGGCCGGCCCCCAGTCGTCCGGTGCGGCGGCGGGGAACCGGCCCAGGTAGTTGAAGGCCACCTGGGGGGCCGGCATCCCGGCCAGCACCGGGCCGGTACGCGGGTCGAGATAGCGCAGTACGCCGTACCCGCCGGCGGGTGGCAGGGCGCGGAGCTGCTCCTTGATCCGTTTCACCGCGGCGCTGACCGCCTGACCGCCGGAGCGGACCTGCGCGGCGTCCACCGGACCCGGGTCGAGCCGGACGGGGTGGATGCGGGTGAACCAGCCGACGGTGCGGGACAGGTCGGCGTCCGGCACCAGACCGTCGCGGCCGTGCCCCTCCAGGTTGACCAGCACCCCGTCGGTGCCGCCCCGGCCCCGCCGGGCCAGCCACGGCGGCAGCGCCAGGGCCAGCGCGGTCAGCAGGATCTCGTCCACCCCGGTGCGGTACGCGGCCGGGGCGGTGGTGAGCACGGCCGAGGTGCAGTCCGTCGAGGCGCTGCGGGAGAGGCTGCGCAGCCGGGCGAAGACGTCGACCCGGGGGTCGAGGGGGCGCTCGCCGAGCGGCGTCGCCGGCCGGTCCAGCAGCCGCGTCCAGCCGGCCAGTTCGTCCTCGCGGACCGGTCCGTCGGTGAGCGCCGCGACCTGCCGCGCCCAGCCACGCAGGGACGTGCCCACCGGCTCCAACGTCGGCGGTCTCCCGTCGCCGAGCGCGGCGCAGGCGGCCCGGAGGTCGCCGAGCAGGATGCGCCACGACACCCCGTCGACGGCGAAGTGGTGGACGACCAGCAGCAGCCGGTTGCCGGTCTGCGGGCCGGCCGGGAACCAGACGGCCTGCACGAGCACCCCGTCGGCGGGACGCAACCGGTCCCGGGCGGCCTGTGCCTGGTCCGCGAGGGCCATCGAGCGCCCGGCCGGGGTGGCGTCGGTCAGGTCGACGGTGTGCAGGCAGTCCTCGGCGCGTACCGCCCCGGCGGGCGGGATCTCCAGCTCCCACGGCCCGTCCCCGGTTCGGGCCCGCATCCGCAGCGCGGGATGGTGGTCGAGGAGCGCCTGCAGCGCCTCCCGCACCTGGTCGACGGTCGTCGCGGCGGGCACCCGGACCAGCATCGACTGGCTGAACGCCTCCAGTGGGCCGCCCAACTCCTCCCGGGCCCAGGCCAGGATCGGCGTCACCGGCACCGCGCCGGTCGCGTCGTCCGGGCGTTCGACGGTCCGGTCGTCCACGGTGGTCGCCACGGCGGCCAGGGCGCGGACGGTGCGCTGCTGGTAGACGTCCTTCGGTTTGAGGTGCAGGCCGGCGCGACGGGCCCGGCTGACCAGCTGGATGGACATGATGCTGTCGCCGCCGAGGCCGAAGAAGCTGCCGTCGATGCCCACCTCGGGCACCCCGAGCAGTTCGGCGAAGAGGTCACAGAGGAGGCGTTCGGCCGGGGTCCGGGCGGCCGGGCCGGTGACCGCGCCGTCGAGGTCGGGTTCGGGCAGCGCCGCCCGGTCGACCTTCCCGGTGGGTGTCAGCGGCAGCGCGTCGAGCACCATGAGCCAGGCCGGCAGCAGGTACTCGGGAAGCTGGTGGCGCAGCCACTCGCGTACCTCGGTGGCGGTGAGGGTGGCGGTGCCGGCCGGCGTGACGTAGCCGACCAGGGTGACCCGGCCGGGCCCGTCGGTGCGGGCGGTCACCACGGCCGCGCCGACCGCCGGGTGCCGGGCGAGGGTGCCCTCGATCTCGCCGGGCTCGACCCGGAAGCCCCTGATGTTGACCATGTTGTCGACCCGGCCGGCGTACTCCAGGTCGCCGTCGGGGCGCAGCCGCACCCGGTCGCCGGTGCGGTACAGCCGCCCACCGGGCCGGCTGCCGTACGGGTCGGCGACGAACCGCTCGGCGGTCAGCGCCGGCCGGCCGGCGTACCCCCGGGCCAGCCGCGCGCCGCCGACGTACAGTTCGCCGACCGCGCCGATCGGGACGGGGACCAGCATCGGGTCGAGGACGTGGGCGGTCAGCCCGGCCACCTCGCGGCCGATCCGGCTCAGACCGTCCCCGACGTCGTCCGGCCCGAGGGTACGGGCGGTGACGTGCACGGTGGTCTCGGTGATCCCGTACATGTTGACCAGCCGGGGCCGGTCCCAGCCGTGCCGCGCGGCCCAGCGGCGCACCGACGCGTGTTCCAGCGCCTCGCCGCCGAAGATCACCCAGCGCAGCGCGTGCGGCTGGTCCGACCGGGAGTCGACCTCCTCGAACTGGGCAAAGGACGAGGGGGTCTGGTTGAGCACGGTCACCCCGGCCCCGGTCACCAGCCGGTGGAAGTCCTCCGGGTTGCGGGAGACCCAGTAGGGCACCACGACCAGCCGGCCGCCGGTGCTCAACGCACCCCAGATCTCCCAGACGGAGAAGTCGAACGACATGCTGTGGAACATCGACCAGACGTCGTCGGGGCCGGCGTCCAGGAAGTCCCGCCCCCAGTGCAGCAGCCGGGTGACCGCGGAGTGCGGGACGGTGACGCCCTTGGGCCGGCCGGTCGAGCCCGACGTGTAGATCACATACGCCGCACTGTCCCCGCTCACCCCCGGCGACGCCGGCACCCCCACCGGCGCGGCCGGCACCCCCACCGCCGCACCCTCGGCATCCACTTCCACCACCCGCCACGGACCCGACGGCAACCGCCCCGCCACACCCGAACCCCCCAACACCACCGACACACCCGAATCCACCAACATCAACGACAACCGCTCCACCGGATAATCAACATCCAACGGCACATACGCCGCACCAACCTTCAACACCCCCAAACACCACACCACCGCATCCACCGACCGCCCCACACACACCCCCACCAACCCACCACCACCCACACCCAAACCCCGCAACAACCCCGCCACCCGATCCGACAACACCCCCAACTCCCCATACGTCAACACCACCTCCCCACACACCACCGCCACCGCACCCGGCGACACACCCACCCACCGACCCACCAACTCATGCACCAACTCGCC
>NZ_JBMDWU010000285.1:0-5161 GCF_048594385.1 Micromonospora sp.
AACGCCCGCCCGTTCGTCACCCACAGCAACGCCTACGACCTGCGGTTGACCCTGCGGATCGCCCCCGAGCTGTACCTCAAGCGGCTCGCCGTGGGCGGTGTCGAGCGGGTGTACGAGCTGGGCCGGGTGTTCCGCAACGAGGGCGTCGACTTCAGCCACAACCCGGAGTTCACCGTGCTGGAGGCGTACCAGGCGTACGCCGACTACCACGACATGCGGGAGCTGGCCCGGGAGTTGATCGTCGCGGCGGCGGTGGCGGTGCACGGGGCACCACTGGCCCGCCGACCGGGCACCGGTGAGCTGGTGGACATCGGCGGTCCGTGGCCGGTGCGCACGGTGCACGAGGCGGTCTCCGAGGCGCTGGGCGAGGAGGTGACCGTCGACACCGACGCCGCCGCCCTGCGCCGCCTCGCCGACGCGGCCCGGGTGCCGTACGACCCGGGCTGGCAGCGCGCCGAGCTGCTGCTGGAGCTGTACGAGCGGCTCGTCGAGGCGCGCACCGACGTGCCCACGTTCTACCTGGACTTCCCGACCGACGTCTCGCCGTTGACCCGGCAGCACCGGTCCGATCCCCGGTTGGCCGAGCGGTGGGACCTGGTGGCGTTCGGGATGGAGCTGGGCACCGCGTACTCGGAGCTGGTCGACCCGACCGAGCAGCGGCGACGGCTGACCGCCCAGTCGCTGAAGGCGGCCGGCGGTGACCCGGAGGCGATGGAGCTGGACGAGGACTTCCTCACCGCGCTGGAGTACGCGATGCCGCCGACCGGTGGTCTGGGGCTGGGGGTGGACCGGTTGGTGATGCTGCTGACCGGCCGGTCCATCCGGGAGACCCTGCCGTTCCCGATGGTCCGCGAGTCGTCGTGAACCGCCCGCACCGTGACCCGGATCCGGCGGCCCGCCGTGGGGGTGACGGGCACCGGGCCGCCCGGACCGGGGCGGCGGTGGCGCTGGCGCTGGCGGCGGTCTGTTACGCCTCCTGGCTGCTCGCCCCGGTGCTCAACCCGGGGCTGCGGCCGGTGGAGAGCTACCTGAGTGAGCTGGCCGCCCGGGACCAGCCGTACCACCTGGTCTTCCAGCTCGGCGACGTGACGACCGGGCTGTGCGCGACGGTGGCCGGGCTGCTGCTGGCCCGGCTGGCCCGCGAGGTGCCCCGACCGGCCTGGTGGGGGCTGCTGGTGTTCGGCGTGGCCACCGCCGTCGACGGCGGGTTCACCTCGATGGACTGCGCCCCCTCGATCGATGACCGCTGCGCCCGGCTGGAGGAGCTGGGCGAGCTGTCCTGGCGGCACCAGGCGCACACGGTCACCTCGTCGCTGGCGGTGGCCGGCGCGCTGCTCAGCGCGGTGGCGGTCCTCGCCGTGCTGCGCGGCCCGGCCCGCCGCCGGGCGGGACTTTCGGTGGCGGTGGTGCTGGCGCTCGGCACGGTCGGCACGCTGGTCGCCACCCTGCACCCCGAGTGGGGGCTGGGCCTGTGGCAGCGGGTCCAGCTCACCGGGCTGTCCGGTTGGCTGCTGCTCACCGCCGCCGTCGCCCGGTGGGGCCCCAGCCCGGAGCGCCCCCGGTGACCGGCCCGACCGCCCCCGACCGGCCTGCCCCCGATCGGCCTGCCGCCGACGACCCGGCGGCTACCGGTCGCGCCGCCGGACCGGGGGTGCTGCTCTGCCCGGGGATGGGGGAGGGGGCGGCGACCTGGGACCGGCTGGTGCCGCCGCTGACCGCCGCCGGGTACCTGGTGCGCCGGCTGGACCGGCCGGACGACACCCGGGTGCCCACCCTCACCGCCGAACTGGCCCGCGTCGACACGGCGCTGACCGGGCTGGACCGGCCGGTGCTGGTGGCGCACTCGGCGGCGGCGCTGCCCGCCGAGGCGTACGCCCGGCGGCATCCGGGGCGGCTCGCCGGGCTGGTGCTGGTGGACCCGAGCCTGGTGGACCCGGACGGGGCGGCCCGGTGGCGGTGGTGGTCGGCGTGGACGGCCGGCACGGTGGCGGCCGGGGCGCCGGTGCTGGCCGGGGCGCTCGACCGGTCCGGTCTGGCCCGCCGGTACGGCCCGGGGGCGTGGCGTCGGGCGGTGCGCCGGATGAGCGTCCGCCCGCCCGACCCGGCCGCCGCGGCGGCGTACGGCTGCGGATCGGTGCTGGTCGGGGCGCTGGTGCAGTGGCTGGCGCACCCGGCGGTGGCGGCGGAGCTGGTGGCGTTGCGGGCGGTGACGGCGGCACCGACGCTGCCGGTGCGGGTGCTGACCGCGCTCGGCGACGTGCCCACCCCGGCCGGCCGGGCGGCGTGGCGGGCCGGACACGCCGCGCTGGCGGCGAGTTTCCCCGCCGGCCGGCAGGAGGTGTTCCGGGACGCCCGGCACCTGCTGCACGTGGACCGGCCGGAGACGGTGGTCGAGGCCGTCGCGGCCCTCCGACGTGACAGCGGGTCCTAGGCTGGCGGGCGTGTCGGGGCTGCGGGTGGTGACGGGTCTGTGGGCGTACGCGCTCGTCGGGCTGACCCTGCTCGCGGACCGGCCGGGTGACCTGCTGGCCGGTGCGGCGGTGGCGGCCGCGTTGCTGCTCGTCGTCCTGCTGGCGGCCCGTCCCCGGGCGGCGTCCGGCCCCGGCTTCGGGCGGCGGCGGGCGGTCGGGTTGCGCGAGCGGGCCCGGCGTCGACGAGTACCCCGGCAGGTCGATCCGGACGCGGCGGGCCGACCCCGCCCCCGGGCACCCGGGGGTCCCCTCCCGGTCGGCTGGTCCCCGGCCGCGGGCTGATCCCGCGCGCCGTCGACCCCGACCGGTTCCGTCGTCATCCGTCCCACGGTGGACCGCCGACCGCCCTGACGGGCGGCCGGTGAGCGTCCCGTGCGGACCTCCGGAATCGGACCGAGGGGTTCCCCCATGCTCGCCTTCTCACCTGTGCACGACGCGGCCACCGCCGCGGGTTCCGTCGTCGGCTGGCTCGCCGGGCTGCTGACGCCGCTGGCCGGCGGGGTCGCCACCGCCGCCGCGATCGTGTTGTTCACCATCGCCGTCAGGCTGTTGATCTCACCGCTCACCGTCGCCCAGGTCCGTGCGGAGCGGCGTCGCGCGGCGCTCGCCCCGCAGTTGCGCCAGCTCCAGCAGCGGTACGCGGACGATCCCGCGACGTTGCAGTCGGAGATGTTCGCGCTCTACCGCCGGGCCGGGGCGTCGCCGGTGGCGGGCTGCCTGCCGGCGTTGCTCCAGGCCCCGTTCTTCCTGGTCATGTACCGCCTGTTCGGCACCGGGGACGGTGCCGGTGGGCTGCTCGACGCGCGGCTGGCCGGGGTGCCGCTGGGCTGGCACCTGGGCGACGGGCTGACCCCGTCGGTGCTGCTGGTCTTCGGGGTGCTGCTGGCGGCCCTGGCCGGCCTGGCCACGGTGCTGTCCCGGCGGGCGGCGGCGTCGGCCGCCGTCCCGGCCGACCAGCCGGGGGCGGCGCTGCTGGCCCGGGTGCTGCCGCTGCTGCCGTACGGCACGGTGCTGCTGGCGTTGGTGGTGCCGCTGGCGGCGGTGCTCTACCTGGTCACCACCACCGCCTGGACGGTGGCCGAGCACGTGCTGCTGCGGCGACCGCGACCGGTGCCGGTCGGAGCCATCGACGAGCGTTGACAAGTGGTGGGGCGGGAGCGTAGAAAACCGCTCAGAGAGCGCTCTCTTGCTCCCGTCCCCCAGAGAGGCATCCCGATGAACGCTGTCCCGGCGGCTCCGGTCGCCCCCACCGCCCCGCGCCGGTCCCGCCGCCGGCTCGCCCTGGCGGTCACGCTCGCCGCCGCCACCGCGCTGACCGGCGTCTCGGTCGCCGCGCAGGCCGCCGTCCCGACGCCGCCGTCGGGGTGGAGCCTGATGTGGAGCGACGACTTCACCGGGGCGGCCGGCACCCTGCCGTCCTCGGCCAACTGGATCGTGGACACCGGCACCAGCTACCCGGGCGGCCCGGCCAACTGGGGCACCGGCGAGATCCAGACGTACACCGGCAGCACCGCCAACCTGGCCCACGACGGGTCCGGCAACCTGCGGATCACCCCGCTGCGCGATTCCGGTGGCCGGTGGACCTCGGCCCGGATCGAGACCGTGCGCACCGACTTCAAGCCCCCGTCGGGCGGGGTGCTGGCGATCGAGGGGCGGATCCAGATGCCCAACGTCACCGGCGCGCAGGCGGCCGGCTACTGGCCGGCGTTCTGGGCGCTCGGCGCGCCCTACCGGGGCAACTACCAGAACTGGCCGGGCATCGGCGAGATCGACGTGATGGAGAACGTCAACGGGCTCAACCAGGTCTGGGGCGCGCTGCACTGCGGGGTGGCCCCCGGCGGCCCGTGCAACGAGTTCAGCGGGCTGGGCGCGACCCGGGTCTGCCCCGGCAGCGCCTGCCAGGCCGCCTTCCACACGTACCGTACCGAGTGGGACACCTCGGTCAGCCCGCAGCAACTGCGCTGGTACGTCGACGGGCAGTTGTTCCACACCGTCACCCAGACCCAGGTCGGGGCCAGCTACTGGGCGCAGATGACCGGCCACGGCGGCTACTTCCTGCTGCTCAACGTGGCGATGGGCGGCTCCTTCCCGGACGGGGTGGCCGGCGCCGTCACGCCGACCGGCTCGACCGTCTCCGGTCGGCCGATGCTCGTCGACTACGTGGCGGTCTACCGCCGGGGTGGTGGCTCCACCCCGACGCCGACCCCCACCACGCCGGGCCCGACCACGCCGCCGCCGTCGGGCACCGTGGACGCGTACTCGACGATCCAGGCCGAGGCGTTCTCCGGGCAGAACGGGGTGGCCGTCGAGACCTGTGCCGAGGGTGGGCAGAACATCGCCGCCCTGCGCAACGGTGACTGGGCCCGCTACGACAACGTGGACTTCGGCGGCAGCGGCCCCCGTGACTTCCTGGCCCGGGTGGCCTCCGGCGCGGCGGGCGGGGTGAGCGGTCTGGTCGAGGTGCGGGTGGACAGCCCGACCGCCACCCCGATCGGCAGCTTTGCCCTGGCCAACACCGGCGGCTGGCAGAGCTGGCGGTCGGTGCCGGGCAACGTGTCGGCGGTGACCGGGCGGCACACCGTCTACCTCACCTTCAGCAGCGGTCAGCCGTCCGACTGCGTCAACGTCAACGGGGTCACCTTCCGCCGCTGACCGGGCCGCGAGGGGGTCCGCGCCACACCGGCGCGGAC
>NZ_JBMDWU010000286.1:0-5792 GCF_048594385.1 Micromonospora sp.
ACGCCCGCCGCGCCGCCGGCGGACGCCGCGACTCCCGGCGTGGGATCCCGTACCGGGCGAGGTCACCCCGGGAGTTGATCCCGAGCTTGGCATAGGCGCGGAACAGGTGGTTCTCCACCGTCCGTACCGACAGGACCAGGCGCCCGGCGATCTCGGCGTTCGTCGCCCCACCCGCGGCCAGCTCGGCGACGAGGCGCTCACGGGAGGTCAACGGGTCGGCGGGCACGGGTGACCGGCCCAGCAGCGGGGTCGGCGGGTCACCCACCTCGTGCGCGAGCTCGGCGGCCCGTCGCCGGGCCGCCGCCGCAGCCCGACCGGACGCGCACCGGGCCGCCGCCGCGGCGGCCTCTGCCGCGTACAGGGGTGAACCGACCGTCTCGAAGGCCGCCGCGGCCTCCGACAAGGTCGCGGGGCAGGCACGTTCCAGCCCGGTGGCCAGGGCCAGCCGCGCCACGCCGACGGGGGACCCGACGGCGAGCGACGCCAGCCGGGCCCGTACCCCGACGCCGTCGTGCATCCGCAGGCGCTCGTGCAGGATCCAGGACTCGGCGGCCACCGCCCGGTCCCGCGCGGCCCTCGCCTGACCCTGCCGCAGCAGGTCGCAGGCCAGGGCGTGACGACCCTCGGCGTACGCCGCCCAGCCCAGCGCGATCGGCACGGTGTGGCGCAGGAACCCCAGGCCCGCCCGGGGCGAGCGCAGGTGGGTCACCCACGTCGGCTCCGGGGTCAGACCGCGTGAGCCGTGGGCCACGGTCAGCACGGACAGGCAGACCCGGGTGCAGTCGGTCATCCCGGCGGCCACCGAGGTCACCAGGCTCCGCCGCGCCCAGCGTGTCGCATCGTCCAGGTGCCCCGCCTGCAACCGGGCCGCGGCGACGCACACCGCCGCCCAGGCGCGCTCGAAGACCACCCCGTCGGCCAGCGCGCCGTGGTACGCGCGTTCGGCGGTGTGCGCGGCGTCGTCGAGCCGACCGTGCTCGCGCAGGGCGTGGCTGGCGTACACGAGCAGTTTGTCGCGGGTCCCGGCGGTCGCCTCCGGCCCGGCGTCCGTGACCTGGTCGAGCAGTTCCTCGACGACGGCGACCGCCTCGCCGGTCCGGCCGAGGTGGGCCAGGGCGTTGCTGCGGCTCGTCGCCAGCATGGTCCGGACCGGCAACGGCAGCGTGACGCCGTCCCCGACGCCGGACGCGAGTGCCAGCGCCTCGTCGGGGAACCCGGCGTATGCCAGGGCGTCGGCCTCGGCGACCGCGAACAGGGCCCCGACCGGTGCACCGGCGGGATAGCGGGCGGACTGCTGTCGCAGCACGTCCCGGGCGGCGGGCAGGTCGTGGCAGCCCCAGAGGACCACCTTGTGCAGGGTCACGGCGAGCAGGGCGGCGTCCCTGCCCGGTGGGGTACGGCCCAGCGCGTCGCGCAGGACGGCCACCGCCTCGTCGGCACGCCCGGTCTCCCAGAGGTTGACCGCGAGGACGAGGGCGGCACCGACGGCGACCTCCGGGTGGGCGGTCCACACCTCGGGGACCCGGTCGAGGCACGCCCGGGCGAGCCGTACCGCGACGTCCGTCGCACCACCGGCGGCAGCGACCCGCGCGGCGGCCAGCAACGGCCCGGGCTGCGCGGCCTCTCCGGCGTCCAGGCTCAGCACGGTGCACCGCACCTGGTCGTGCGGCGTGAGAGTCCGGGCGACCGCGAGGTGTTCGCGGAGCACCGCCCGCCGCCGGGCGGGTGACAGCCCCTCCCACAGCACCTCGGCGAACAACGGGTGCACGAACCGTGCGGTCTCGGCCGCCCAGACCGCGATCCCGTGGGCGACCAGGTGCTCGGTTCCGGCGAGGTGCCCGGCCTGCGCGATCTCGTCGTCGTGCGCCCGGCCGGTGGCGGCCAGGAAGCGGGCGGCGGCGACGGCGTCGTCGGGCAGGCCCGCCAGTCGCGTCGGCAGGAGACTGCGCAGCCCGGTGGGGACCGGCAGCGGCCCGACGGCGTGCCAGCCGACCGCCGACCGGTGCAACGCGCCGCAGCGTCGCGCGCCGTCGAGCAGTTGGGTGACGAACAGGGCGTTCCCGCCGGTCCGCCGCCACACGTCGTCGACGATCCCAGCGTCGACCGGGCCGTCGAGCAGCGCGTCGACCAGCTGCTCCGTGCACGTCCGGTCGAACGGCGCGATCGGCAGGAGCACGGTGTTCGACGACGCCGCGAGCTCGGCCACGGCGGGCGGCACCCGAGCGTCGGCGGTCCGGACGGTACCGACCAGGGTGCGACCGGCGTCGCGGGCGACCCGTACCGCGACGGCCAGGGAGACCTCGTCGCAGCCGTCCAGGTCGTCGACCGCGAGCACCGTGCCGACGGGGACCGCCCGGAGCACCTGGGCGACCATCTCCGGAAGTGACGTCGTCGCCGGGTCGACCAGGTGCGCCAGGGCCGCCAGCGGGACGTGTGACAGGCCCCGCGTGCCCCAGGCGCGGACGGCGGGAACGGCCGTGGACACGGCGTCGAGCAGGCGGGTCTTGCCCACGCCGGCCTCGCCGGTGACCAGGACCACGTCCGTCTGCGGATCGTGTACCGCAGCGAGGACGTCGCTGAACTCCCCGGCCCGGCCGATCATCGTCATGCCGGGATCATCTCCTCAGCCCTGTTGGTGGATGCAGCGTGCCGGCCGACGCCATCAGGCCTCCCGGGCACTCGTGAGCTGGACAGGTTCACCGGCGATCGACGGCCCGGGCCACCCGGAACCGGGTTGCGGCCCCGCGTCGCGGCGGTTCGCCCGCTGTCCGGGCGTCGACCGCCATGCCGTGCGCGCCCGTGTGCAGGCGCGGCTGGACTCGTGGTGGTGGCGGCGGTGTGCTGTCTGCATTGTGGCTTCGACGAACCGGTACGCCAACAATGCGCCCCCATCGGAATCCCGACCGGGCCGAGCGGGTGACCACCGTGTCCGCCGCCCGGTCCACCCGCCGTTGCGCATTCCTGCCAGGTTCTGCCGCAATTCTGGACAAAGGAAGCGCCGCGCCGAATTGGCGGCATTGGCCCGGCATGCTCGATCTGCGCCCGCCAGGGAATCCGACGTTGGTCGGGCATCAACCGACAACGATATTATCGATTGCATTGAATTTCCCGACCTCGAAGGGGCGATTATGTCCACATTGGTTCGCGCGGTCGTCGCGGCTGCCGCCCTGGCATTCGTCGTCGTTGGTGCCCAGGCGGCGCTGGCGTCGGCGCCTTCCGGTGACGTGGTCGCGCTGTGCGCCCACGCACCCCGTGGCTGCCACAGCTGACCCACCCTGCTGCGGCCGTCGCCCAGCCTGCGACATCGGGTGGCACCTCGCCTGAGGTGCCACCGTGGCGGTGGCGTTCTGTCGTGGGGCTGCAACGGCCGTGGACAGCTCGGCGACGGCACCGTGCAGGACCGACCCCGTGCCGGTGCAGGTCCTGGCACCCCGGAACTGACAGCTGCACGTGATCCTTTCCGGCATGCTCCGCGCCGACGCACCACCCGACCTGTCCCGGGCGGCGACCGACGATCCCCACGTCCGGGCGCTCCGGGCGCCCCGAACCGGTCCGAGCGCGGTCGACCGCCGCGAACGGCGAGCAGCAGTCGATTCCGTGCGGGCTGGATTGTGCGTTGGCGTAGCTCACAGCGGGACGCTATGCTCCGCCACGATGAATCCTTCTCTCAGATTGGGGGCCCGGTTCGCGCAAGGTGAGTGCTGATGCGCTCCCTCGCCGCGAATGCGGATTCCCGCCTCTTTCTCTGGCGGCGTGTGCGCGAGTACGCCGTGCCGCCCTCCATGATCAAGGCCGCGACCGCTCGTCGCCTCGTCGGCGACTGGGCCGGGGCGTGCGCCACCGCCCGCGTCGACGTCGACCTCGACCTGCGCGCCGTAGCCCGCCGACACGGCCGTGACCTGGCCGCCCGACTGCGGGCCGATCTCCGGCATCTCGCGCCGGACCTGCTGCGCTGGCACCTGCCGAGGATCGCTCCCGACGGGCTGCTGCGCCCGGGTCTGACCGTCTCGCTGACCAGCTACCGGCTGGCGGGACACGACGGCGTCGAGTCGGTGCACCTCGTGGCTCGGACGCCGCCGGCCTGGGCGGACGCGGGCCAACGGATCAGCCTGGCGCTGTGGGCCGGAGCCGACGAAGCGGGCAACTGCCCGCATCCGCATCCGCGTCCCGACCGTCGGTTCCGCTTCGACCTGCACCGTCACCTCTGGGACGTACGCAGAGCCGACGAGCTACCGAGTCGGTCGGGTGCCCAGCGGTCACCCTCCGCCACCACCACCGTGATGGGACCTGATCAGCCCTGGGACGCGTTGCGGGAATGCGGTTACGCGGTGCACCGGTGGGCGGCCGAAGCGGCGATGCTGCTCCACGCCGAAGGCCGTACCGGCGGGGCCGTGACGGTGCGCCTCGGCCCTCGACGTCGGCTGCTACTGCACGTCGCTCCGGCAGGGACGGACCTGCGGGCGCCCGGGGCACGGATCACCGGGGCGTCACGGGCCGGTCGGGTCGCCGGGCTGCCGGTGCTGCCCGACGCGGCGACCTGGACGGCACCCGACCCGGAGTTGCTGCGTCGCGGGCTGATCGAGGTCGACCGGCTCCACCCGCTGGTGGCCGCGGCGCTTGCGCCCGGCCACCCGGTGGCCGCCGCGTCCGCGTCGCCGGTCCCGGCAGCAGCGCCACGTCTCGTGGCCTGCCGGGGAGCCTGGCACCGCATCGGCCTGGTGGACGGCGCGCTTGCACCCCTCGACCACGACCCGGCGGAACTCCACCGGGAGGAGCTGCTGGCCGCGCTGACCGGCACCCCGCTGCCCTGCCTGCGGGCGGTCGACGAAACGCACCGCCGGCCGGAGTGCCTTCCCGACATCCGCGCCCGCCTGGACCACGGCGACACCGCCGGGGCGCTGGCCACCGTCGAGGCCCTGCTCGGACCCGAGGCGCTCCTGCCCGGCGGGGAGCTGCGTGAGGAACTGCACGACGCCGCGCTGCGCCGCATCACCTACGGGCTGTTCCGCGCCGGGCTGGTCGACCAGGGACCTGCTCCCTGCTCCCGGGACCGGCAGTGCAAGCGTGACCGCCGCTCCCACCCACGCCACACGATCGCCCGCTGACCGCGGGACCTCGCCCCCTCGCCCGGCTCCGGGCCGGCCAACACGATCTCAGGTGATCTCCGATGCCTTTCCCGCGTACCCCGATCGACACCGCCCCGCAGCTCGACGTCGCCGCCGGCCTGGTGGCGCTGCTGTGCGACACCACCACCGAGACCCGCTGCGACCCGCAGTTGGAGGCACTGACCCTGGCCGTGGCCGCCGACCTGCCGGTGCTGCTCTGGGGAGAGCCGGGAATCGGCAAGACCGCCGCCCTCACCCAGCTCGCCACCGCACTGGACCTGCCGCTCACGACGGTGATCGCCAGCGTCCACGAGCCCTCCGACTTCGCGGGGCTGCCGGTCGTCGGCGACGATCCGGCGACCCAGGGTGTCCCGATGGCACCGCCGGACTGGGCCGTGCGCCTGGTACGCGCCGGTCGCGGACTGCTGTTCCTGGACGAACTGTCGACCGCCCCACCCGCCGTGCAGGCCGCCCTGCTCCGACTCGTGCTCGAGCGGCAGATCGGCAGCCTGCGCCTACCGGCCGGGGTCCGGATCGTGGCCGCCGCCAATCCACGATCCTCGGCCGCCGACGGCTGGGAGCTGAGCCCACCGCTGGCCAACCGCTTCGTCCATCTGCAGTGGACCTACGACCACGACGTCGTCGTACGCGGCCTGGGCGGGACCTGGCCCCGGGCGGTGCTGCCCC
>NZ_JBMDWU010000287.1:0-7695 GCF_048594385.1 Micromonospora sp.
TGGCGTTGCGCAGGCAGGCCGCGACCACCGGCCGGCCGGTGGCGCTGGCGGCGGCGCTGATCGCGGAGCCGTTCGGCGACGGCAGCACCAGATCGCCGACGACGGGTGCGCCGGCCAGGGCCGCCGGGGACAGCGACCACGGGTGGGCGGTGGTGGTCTGCCGACGGCCCACCGCCGCCACCGCACCGACCCGTCGCGCGTAGTCGGCCGCCTGCTCACCCCAGGGGAACGGGTGGACCCGCACCCCCCGGGCGACCGCGACCTCGACGGCGGTGGTGAACGACAGGACGTCCACCACCACCAGTACGGCACAGACCCGGCCGAGTTCCGCCGCCCCGGTCAGCCCCCAGTCGAAGCGGGCACCCGATCCGGGCTGGACGTGGACGGCCGAGGCCACCGCCTCAGCGCTGCTCGGGCGTCGGGCGCTGCCCGTCACCGTCACCGGCGTCGGAGGTCGCCGCGTCGGCCTGCGGGGTGGACCCGGTCGCCGGGCCGGCGGGAGCGTCCGACGTCGGCGCGGAGCCCGCCGGGGCGTCCGGTGCCGGCGGGGAGCCTGCGGCGTCGTCCGACGAGGCGGCGCGGGCCGCCGGGTCGTCCGACACCGGGCCGGTCGACGTCGACCCGTCCGACACCGGGGCGTCGGTCGTCGGAGCGGCCACCGCCTCGGCTGCCGGGTCGTCCGCGTCCGCCGGCTGCTGCCGTTGCGGCACGTCCACCGGCTGCGTGGCGGTGGCCGGCGCGATCGTGGTGGTACCCGTCCGGACCGCCTCGACCTGCACCTGGGCCGCCTCCGGGCCGCCGAAGAGCCGGGGCAGGGTCGCGGTGTGCGCGGCCCGCAGCTCGTCCAGGCCGATCCGGAACTGGCCGTGCACGTCCAGGGCACCGCTCGCCGGGTCGGTCACGCCGATCTGCTCCCACGGCACGCCCCGCTCGTCGCAGAGGGCGGTGAACGCCTTCTCGTGCCCCCGGGGCACGGTCACCAGCGCCCGGCCGGCCGACTCGCTGAACAGGAAGACGAACGGCAGCGAACCGTCGGCGAACCGCTCCGGCACGCCGATCCGGACCCCGACACCCCGACGCAGGCTCGACTCGACCAGGCTCTGGGCCAGGCCGCCGTCGGACAGGTCGTGCGCGGAGCTGAGGTGACCCACCCGGGCCGCCTCGGCCATCAGCTCGGCGAGCTGGCGCTCCCGGCCCAGGTCGACCTGCGGCGGCATACCACCGAGGTGCTCGTGCGTCACCCAGGCCCACTCCGAGCCGGACAGCTCCACGTGCGTGTCGCCGAGCAGGTAGACCTGGTCGTGGTCGCCGTTGGCCCGGGGCACGAAGCCCATCGGCACCCGGTCGGCCACGTTGTCCAGCACACCCAGCACACCGACCACCGGGGTCGGGTGGATGGCGGCGGCACCGGTCTGGTTGTAGAAGCTGACGTTGCCGCCGGTCACCGGGATGCCCAGCTCCAGGCAGCCGTCCGCCAGGCCACGGACGGCCTCGGCGAACTGCCACATCACGCCCGGGTCCTCAGGCGAACCGAAGTTGAGGCAGTTGGTCACGGCGATCGGCTTCGCGCCGGTCACCGCCACGTTCCGGTACGCCTCGGCGAGCGCCAGCTTCGTCCCCTGGTAGGGGTCGAGGCGCGCGTACCGGCCGTTGCCGTCGACGGAGAGGGCGACACCCAGGCCGCTCTGCTCGTCGATCCGGATCACACCGGAGTCCTCCGGCTGGGCCAGCACGGTGTTACCCAGCACATACCTGTCGTACTGCTCGGTGACCCAGGTCTTGTCGGCCAGGTTCGGCGAGGCGATCATGCGCAGCAGGGTCTCCCGCAGCGCCTCCGGGTTGCTCGGCCGGGGCAGCGTCTCGGCCCGGTCGGCCTGGAGCAGGATCAGGTCGGCCGGCTCCCGCATCGGGCGGGCGTAGACCGGGCCGTCGTCGACCAGCGAGCCCGGCGGCACGTCGACGACCACGTGGTCGTTCCAGGTGACCAGCAGCCGGCCCGGCCGGCCGTCGGGCGCGGGCGGGGTGACCTCGCCGATCGCGGTCGCGAGCACGCCCCACTTCTCGGCGGTCTTGAGCACCGCCTCCAGCTTGTCCGGGGTGACGACCAGCAGCATCCGCTCCTGGGACTCGCTGGCCAGGATCTCGTGCGGCTCCATCGAGGGCTCGCGCAGCGGGACCCGCTCCAACCAGACCCGCATCCCGGTGCCGGCGGACGCGGCGGTCTCGGTGAGCGCGCAGGTCAGGCCCGCGCCGCCGAGATCCTGGATGCCGACGACCAGCTCGGCGTCGTACAGCTCCAGGCACGCCTCGATCAACAGCTTCTCGATGAACGGGTCACCGACCTGCACCGACGGACGGCGCTGCTCGCTGCCCTCGTCGAAGGTGGCGCTGGCCAGCACCGACACGCCGCCGATGCCGTCCCGGCCGGTCTTCGCGCCGAGCAGCACCACGACGTTGCCGGGGCCGGCGGCGTCCTTCTTCTGCAACCGGTCGACCGGCAGCACGCCGAGGCAGAGCGCGTTGAGCAGCGGATTGCCCTGGTAGCAGGGGTCGAAGACCAGCTCACCACCGATGTTGGGCAGACCGAGGCAGTTGCCGTAGCCGCCGACGCCGGCCACCACGCCGGGCAGCACCCGGGCGGTGTCCGGGTGGTCGGCCGCACCGAACCGCAGCGGGTCCATCACCGCGACCGGGCGGGCGCCCATCGCGAGGATGTCCCGGACGATGCCACCGACACCGGTCGCCGCGCCCTGGTAGGGCTCGACGAAGCTCGGGTGGTTGTGCGACTCGACCTTGAAGGTGACGGCCAGCGTGTCGGAGACCCGGACGACGCCCGCGTTCTCCCCGATGCCGGCGAGCAGCCGGTCGCTGGGCGGGGCCTTCTCGCCGAACTGGCGCAGGTGCACCTTGCTCGACTTGTACGAGCAGTGCTCGCTCCACATGATCGAGTACATGGCCAGCTCGGCCTGGGTGGGGCGGCGGCCGAGGATGTGCCGGATCCGGTCGTACTCGTCGTCGCGCAGGCCCAGCTCGGCGTACGGCTGGAGTTCGTCGCCGGTGCCGGCGGCCCGCTGCACGGTGTCCACGCCGTCGGCCCAGTCGGTGGCCGGCGTCGGACCGCTGGGCCGACCGGCGTCGGCCGGCGGCGCGACGGCCGCGTGCGGTTCCGCCGGGGCGACGCCCGCGACTGCCCGAACCGCCGGGTCCTGGTGGGTGGTCATGACCTCTCCTCGCTGCGCTCGTACCCGCCGGTGGGGCGGTGGAGCCGACCGATGTTGCCGCCGAGCACCGTCACGCCGGTGTCCCCACCAGGTGCTTGAGCACCGAGGTGAAGAAGCCGAGGCCGTCCAGGGAGGGGCCGGTGAGCGCCTCGACCGCGTGCTCGGGGTGGGGCATGATGCCGACCACGTTGCCGGCGGCGTTGGTGATCGCGGCGATGTCCCGCTGCGAGCCGTTCGGGTTGCCGCCGACGTAGCGGGCGACGACCCGCCCCTCGGCCTCCAGCGCGTCGAGGGTGGCGGTGTCGGCCACGTAGCAGCCCTCGCCGTTCTTGACCGGGATGAGGATCTCCTGGCCGGGCTGGAAGGTGTTCGTCCAGGCGGTGCCGACCGACTCGATGCGCAGGACCTGGTCGCGGTTGCGGAAGTGCAGGTGCTGGTTGCGGGTGAGCGCGCCGGGCAGCAGGTGGGCCTCGCAGAGGATCTGGAAGCCGTTGCAGATGCCGAGCACCGGCAGGCCGCCCCGGGCGGCGTCGACCAGGGTCTCCATCACGGGGGCGAACCGGGCGATGGCCCCGCAGCGCAGGTAGTCGCCGTAGGAGAAGCCACCGGGGAGGACGACGGCGTCCACCCCGTGCAGCTCCGGGTCACCGTGCCAGAGCCGGACCGGCTCCGCGCCGGCGATCCGCACGGCGCGGGCGGCGTCCCCGTCGTCCAGCGAGCCGGGGAAGGTCACCACTCCGACGCGGGCGGTCACGAGTTCGCGTCCGCGGTCTCGTCGACCTCGACCCGGACCGTGAAGTCCTCGATGACGGGGTTGGCGAGCAGCTTGTCGGCGATCTCCCGGGCCCGGTCCAGGTCCGGTTCGCCGGTGAACTCGATCTCGATCCGCCTGCCGATGCGGACGGAGGCGACGTCACCGACGCCGAGCCGCGGCAGCGCGTTTGCGACGGCCTGGCCCTGAGGATCGAGGATCTCGGGCTTGAGCATGACGTCGACGACGACGCGAGGCACTGGGCACTCCTGACTGTGTACGCAGTTGGGTGCCGGCCCACTACGGGCGAGCGCAGCCAGCGTACCTGGCAGATTCCGGTCCGGACGCACCGGCCGGGCGCAGTTCAGGCAGTGATCGACGTTACCGGTCGCCGGGACGTGTGGTCGAGATCCGTTCGTTGCCGCTCTGATACGGATTTGTTGCCGATTGTCGTCGCGTCGCTCCGACACACCCTACCTGAGCAGGCAATACACGGCTCAACGCCAGATTTGCGACCGGTATCCGACAAACAGGGACGAGCACATCCCGGGTCATTCCTGTCACATTGGTTGATCTCGATGGCACCCTTGTGAAGCCAATCACCACCCCCTAGCCTCATCGAGATACATCGATGCCTGGTCGGCGTCCCCGAGGGGCCACCCCCACCCCGACGCCCGACCCCCGCCCGGCCACCCCGGGCCCGACCCGAAGGAGTCCCTCCCGATGCGTCTCCGCTCCACGCTCGCGGTGCTCACCACCGCCCTCGCCGGTGTCCTCGTCGCCGCCTCCGGGGCCACCGCCGCCCCGGCCGGCCCGCAGCCGATCATCGGCGGCAGCACCGTCTCCTCCGCCCCCTGGGCCGCCGCGGTCTTCAGCAACGGGTCGTTCACCTGCTCCGGCAGCGTCATCTCCGCCCAGTGGGTGCTCACCGCCCGGCACTGCGTCAGCGGCACCATGTCCGTCCGGGTCGGCAGCGTCTACTACGCCTCGGGCGGCACCACCCGCACCGTGAGCGCCTCCTACACCCGCAACGACCTCGCCCTGCTGCGGCTGTCCAGCACGGTCAGCACCACCGCGGTCAGCCTGGCCAGCAGCAACCCGCCGGTCGGCTCCACCAACACCATCTACGGCTGGGGCATGACCTGCTACAGCGGCTGCGGGGCCTCCAGCCAGCTCAAGACCGCCTCGGTGCAGGTGACCAGCACCAACGCCACCGACGCGTACGGCGGCCAGGCGATCCGCAGCACCCGGATCAACGGCAACGCGTGGCGCGGCGACTCGGGCGGCCCGCAGTTCTACAACGGCCGGCAGGTCGGGGTCGCCTCCACCGCCGACGGGTCGAGCATCCAGAACTACGGCAGCGTCGCGTACAACCGGGCCTGGATCACCTCGACGGCCGGTGTCTGACGGTTACCACCGCAGGCGGTGCGGATGGCCGGTCGCGTGCCGGCCGTCCGCGCCGCCTGGTTTTGCAGCATCCGACCAGGTGCGTACGGCACGCTTCGACGCCGTAGCGCTACTGACAGCATCGGAACCGTGCTGGTCGTGACGACGGATCAACTGCCCGGCTACGAGATCCGCCAGATCCTCGGCGAAGTGGTGTCGTCGATGGCGCGGACCCGGAACCCGTACCGCGAGGGGGTCAAGAACCTGCGCGGCGGTGCGTACGACCCGATGGCCCCGGACAACCTCACCCGCTGGCGCACCGACTCGGTGGCCCGGCTCGGCGAGGAGGCCCTGCGCATCGGCGCCAACGCCGTGGTGGGGATGCGCTTCGACAGCCGGGACTGCGGCGAGATGTGGATGGAGATCTGCGCCTACGGCACGGCGGTGATCGTGGTACCCAAGGTCCCCGACGTCATGCCGCACGACCAACCCCTGGTCGCTGCCGAGACCGCACACGACCCCGGGTTCGCCGAGGCCCCCGGCGGCATCGCCGAACCGGCGAGCGCCCCCAACCTCTCCTCCGCCGCCGAAACCCCCACCCGGGACTCCTGACCCACGCCCTGCCACCCCACCCGGCTTCCGCCCGCCCCCGTGACCACGGGTGATCAAGAGCTTTACGCCAATTCGATCTCCATTGGTGACGCAAACCTCTTGATCACGGGGGCGAGCCGACGCCCGGCCGGGCCTGCGGGGCGTGATCAAGAGGTCTGGGGCTGGTTGATCTTCATTGGTGACGCAAAGCTCTTGATCACCGGGGGAGAGCGGGCGGGCGGGAAGGCGGGCGCGGGGGGGTTAGAGGATGGGGGGTGGGGAGTAGGTGGCGGCTTCGGGGTGGGCGGTGACGACCGTGGTGATGCGGCGGGTGATCGCGTCCACCTGGGCCTGGGCGGCACCGGTGAAGGTGGCGGGGTCGGCGACCAGGGTGTCGATCTCGCTGCGGGTGAGACCGAGGCGGGAGTCGGCGGCCAGCCGGTCGAACAGGTCGTTGTCGGGGGCGCCCTTCTCGCGCATCGCGAGGGCCACGGCGACCGCGTGCTCCTTGATCACCTCGTGCGCGACCTCCCGGCCGACGCCCCGGCGTACCGCCGCGACCAGGATCCTGGTGGTGGCCAGGAAGGGCAGGAAGCGCTCCAGCTCCCGGCTGATCACCGCCGGATACGCCCCGAACTCGTCGAGCACGGTGAGGAAGGTCTGGAACAGCCCGTCGGCGGCGAAGAAGGCGTCCGGCAGGGCCACCCGGCGGACCACCGAGCAGGAGACGTCCCCCTCGTTCCACTGGTCGCCGGCCAGCTCGCCGACCATCGACAGGTAACCCCGGATGATCACCGCGAAGCCGTTCACCCGCTCCGACGAACGGGTGTTCATCTTGTGCGGCATCGCGCTGGAGCCGACCTGGCCCGGCTTGAAGCCCTCGGTCGCCAGCTCCTGACCGACCATCAGCCGGATCGTGGTGGCCAGTGACGACGGCGCGGCGGCCACCTGCGCCAGCGCGGCGAGCACCGCCATGTCGATCGACCGCGGATAGACCTGGCCCACGCTGTCCAGCACCCGGGAGAAGCCCAGATGCTCGGCCACCCGACGCTCCAGCTCGGCGACCTTCGCGGCGTCGCCGTCGAAGAGGTCGAGCTGGTCGGCGGCCGTGCCCACCGGCCCCTTGATCCCGCGCAGCGGGTACCAGTTGATCAGGTCTTCCAGCCGCTCGTACGCGATGAGCAGTTCCTCCGCCGCCGAGGCGAAGCGCTTGCCCAGCGTGGTGGCCTGCGCGGCGACGTTGTGCGAGCGGCCGGTCAGCACCAGGCCGGAGTGCTCGTGGGCGAGCCAGGCCAGCCGGGCCAGCGCGGCGACCACCCGGTCGCGGATCAGCTCCAGCGAGGCGCGCACCTGGAGCTGCTCGACGTTCTCGGTGAGGTCGCGGGAGGTCATCCCCTTGTGCACGTGCTCGTGCCCGGCGAGCGCGCTGAACTCCTCGATCCGGGCCTTCACGTCGTGCCGGGTGACCCGCTCCCGCTCGGCGATCGAGGCCAGGTCGACCTGGTCGACCACCCGCTCGTACGCCTCGACCACGCCGTCGGGCACCGCCACGCCGAGGTCCCGCTGGGCGCGGAGCACGGCGAGCCAGAGCCGCCGCTCCATCCGCACCTTCTCCTCCGGGGACCAGAGGGCGACCAGTTCGGGTGAGGCGTACCGGTGGGCGAGCACGTTCGGGATCGTCGTCACGTACCTCATTCTCTCCTACCCGACGACCGCCGCCCTGGTCGGGCCGCCGGGGGTGGGGTG
>NZ_JBMDWU010000288.1:0-13905 GCF_048594385.1 Micromonospora sp.
CGGATCGCGTCGAGCAGCTTGGTCTTACCGTGGTCGACGTGACCCATGACGGTCACCACCGGCGCACGGCTGACCAGGCGGTCCTCCGCGACCTCGGCGTCGAGGTCGATGTTGAACTGCGCGAGCAGCTCGCGGTCCTCGTCCTCCGGGCTGACGATCTGCACGTCGAAGCCGAGGTGCTCACCCAGCAGCAGCAGGGTCTCGTCGGAGCAGGACTGGGTCGCGGTGACCATCTCGCCCAGGTTGAACATCTCCTGGACCAGCGAACCCGGGTTGGCGTTGATCTTGTCGGCGAAGTCCGACAGCGAGGCGCCACGGGAGAGCCGGACGACCTGACCCTGACCCCGGGGGGCACCCGAGCTCATGGTCGGGGCCGACAGGTTGTCGAACTCCTGTCTGCGCTGCTTCTTGGACTTGCGACCACGGGTCGGCCGGCCACCCGGACGCCCGAAGGCACCCGCGGCGCCGCCGCCACGGCCACGACCGCCACCACCGGGACGACCACCGCCACCGGCCGGGGCACCCGGACGGAAACCACCGCCGGGAGCGCCACCGCCGCCACCGGGGCCACCACGGTAGCCACCGCCGCCGGCGCCACCGCCGCCACCGGGACCGCCACGGAAGCCACCGCCACCGCCGCCACCGGGACGGAAGCCACCGCCACCACCACCGGGACGACCGGCACCGCCACCGGGGCCGCCACGACCGCCACCGGGGCCGCCGGGGCGACCGGTGGTGGGCCGCTGGCTCGGCATCGAGGCCGGGCTGGGCCGCGGCGGCATCGACGCCGGGCTCGGCCGCGGGGGCATGCCGGCCGGGCTCGGCCGGGGACCGCCGCCGCCGGCCGCCGGGGGCCGCTGCTGGCCACCCTGGATGCCGAACGGGTTGTTACCGGCGCCGCGCGCCGGGGGACGACCACCGGGCCGGGCACCCGGGCCCGCCGGAGGACCACCGGGCCGGCCGGCGGCCGGGGTACCCGGACGCGGCGGTACGGCGTTCGGGCCGGGACGCGGACCCGGACGCGGGCCACCCTCGGTGGGCGGCTCCCGCCGGACGTTGTCCCGCTGCTGCTGCCGAGCGGCCTGGGCGGCCTTGACCGCCGCCTCCTGCTCGGCCTTCAACGCGGCGGCGCGCGCCTCGGCGGCGGCCACCTCGATGTCGTGTGCGCTCGCCGGCTTGGCGACCGGGGTCACCGGCTGCGGCGGGCCGGGGACCGGGCCCTTGGGCTTCGGTCCAGGGGTCGGCGCGGCCGGCCGCCGGGGCGGCATCGGTCGGGCCGAGACCCGGGGGGCACCCGGGGTCGGGGTCGGGGTCGGGGTCGGTGCCGGGCTCGGGGCCGCCGCCGGAGCGGACGGTGCCGACGAACCACCGGCGGACGCGACGAATGCGCCACGCAGTCGTCGGGCGACGGGCGCCTCGACGGTGCTGGACGCGGACTTCACGAACTCGCCCATTTCCTTCAGCTTGGCGAGCACTGTCTTGCTTTCGACCCCGAGCTCCTTAGCAAGCTCGTGTACGCGGGCCTTACCTGCCACTGCACTCCTCACTCCGAGGTCGTGCGGGCAGCACCCGCAGCGACCTCACTCCTGCACTTGAAGCCTGGTCATTTCAGGGACTTCATCGTGTGCTCATGTCGGTCGTCCTACCTTGCTAGCGACCCTCGCCCGATCGGGTTGACCGGACGTAGTGGTTGGCGCATCGACGTGCTCCGCGACGGCACCGTGATCGGGGACCCCGGTGAGTCGCAGCGCCCGCCCGAAGGCGCGACGCCGCACCGCCAGCGCGAAGCAGGCCGGATCCGGGTGCATGTTCGCTCCCCGACCCGGCAGACTGCGGCTCGGATCAGGCCGGAGACTGTGACCATCCTCGTCACCGACCGCGACGATCCGCAGCAGTTCGCTGGCCGGCGCACGTTTCCGGCAACCCACACAGGTGCGCTCCGGATGCGCGCGTCGTACCACTGGAAGAAGTCTACCCCTAGCCGGCCGAGATCGCTCCGCCCGGCTCCGGGACGT
Source organism: Micromonospora sp. (assembly GCF_048594385.1). NCBI lineage: Bacteria > Bacillati > Actinomycetota > Actinomycetes > Micromonosporales > Micromonosporaceae > Micromonospora > Micromonospora sp. Next base: position 2,016 of record NZ_JBMDWU010000288.1, read on the forward strand.
GCTCGCCTCCACCCCGACCGCCGGCGCCCGGCTGCTCCGCGTCGGACCGGATGTCGATCCGCCAACCGGTCAACCGGGCGGCAAGCCGGGCATTCTGCCCCTCCCGGCCGATCGCCAGGGAGAGCTGGAAGTCCGGGACGGTCACCCGGGCCGTACGGGTGGCCAGGTCGACCACCTCGACCCGCAGCGCCTTGGCCGGCGAGAGCGCGTTACCGACGAACGTCGCCGGGTCGTCCGACCAGTCGATGATGTCGATCTTCTCGCCGTGCAGCTCACTCATCACCGCGCGGACCCGCTGGCCCATCGGCCCGATGCAGGCGCCCTTGGCGTTCACGCCCTGCACGGTGGACCGGACGGCGATCTTGGTGCGGTGACCTGCCTCACGGGCGATCGCCCCGATCTCCACGGTGCCGTCGGCGATCTCCGGCACCTCCAGCGCGAAGAGCTTCTTCACCAGCGCCGGGTGCGACCGGGACAGGGTGATCTGCGGCCCGCGCATCCCCTTGGTCACGTGCACCACCACGCAGCGGATCCGCTCGCCGTGGGTGTACCGCTCGCCGGGCACCTGCTCGGACTGCGGCAGCACGCCCTCCAGCTTGCCCAGGTCGACGCTGACGATGCCCTTCTCGCTGCGCGCCTCGTGCGCCTGCACCACGCCGGTGACCAGGTCACCGTCGCGGCCGACGTACTCGCCGAAGTGCACCTCGTCGGTGGCCTCCCGCAGCCGCTGGAGGATCACCTGCTTGGCGGTCATCGCCGCGATCCGGCCGAAGTCGTGCGGGGTGTCGTCCCACTCCCGCACCACGCTGCCGTCGTCGTCCAACTCCTGGGCGTAGACCAGGGCGGCGCCGTTCTTACGGTCGATCTCCACCCGGGCGTGCGACTCGGCGCCGTCGGTGTGCCGGTAGGCGGTCAGCAACGCGGTCTCGATCGCCGCGAGGATCGTGTCGAACGGGATCTCCCGCTCGCGCTCCAGTGCGCGCAGCGCCGCGAGGTCGATGTTCACCTCTCCTCGTCCTCCACATCATCGTCGTCATCTTCGTCGGTGTCGTCGCCGACCTCGTCGATCTCGTCCGCCTCGTCGATCTCGTCGAGGCGGTGGAACTCGACCTGGACCCGGCCGGGGCCCAGCTCGGCGTAGCGGTGCTCCACCGGACCGGACTCGGTCTCCAGCACCACGCGCTCGTCGTCGGCCGCCGTCACCCGCCCGGTGACCTGCCGGTCCACGGCGGGCTCGCCGGCCCGTACGGTCACCTTCACCAGCCGGCCGGCGTTGCGCCGCCAGTGCCGGGGCAGGGTCAGCGGGCGGTCCACCCCCGGGGAGCTGACCTCCAACTGGTACTCCCCCGCCACGATGTCCCCGCCGGACTCCTCGGCCGCGTCCAGCGCCGCCGAGACCGCCCGCGAGACGACCGCGACCGCGTCCAGGTTGATCCCGCCGTCGGCGTCCACGATCACCCGGACCACGTGCCGGCGGCCGGCCCGGGAGACCGAGACGTCCTCCAGGTCGTAGCCCGCCCCGGCGACCACCGGCTCGATCACCGCGCGCAACCGGTCACGACGGGCGGCCAGGTCACCCCGGGATGCGCCGGCACGGTCGCCGCCCCGGGGACCGTCGGTGCGGCGGGAGCGTCCCGCCGGTGCCGTCGGCCTGGTGGCACGGCCACGCTGCGTCATCTGGGCACCCTTCTCCTGGTCGGCGGCGGTCGTCGGACCGGCACGCCGGGACGCCACCGGGGCGGCAGCGCCGGTGGCTGCGCAGAGCGTAACGCGCCGTCGGTACGGCGGCCCCGGCGGCGCACCGACGGCGGTCGCCCGGCGGACGCCGGGCATGGTGTTGACTTGTCCGGTGGCCACGGGCAGAACAACGACGCACCACGACGCAACGGGGCAGTCCCGGCGTACCGTGCTGCGGGCCGGCGCGCTCCTGGCGGCCGGCGTCGCCGCCGTACCGCTGACCGGGTGTGGTCTTCTCGACCGCGACGACCCGACCCCGCCGCCCGACCCGCGGGAACCCCTCGCGGCGGAGGCCCGGTCGCTGCCCGACCGGCACCGGGCCGCGATCGCCGCCGATCCGGGGCTGGCCGACCGGCTCACCCCGATCGCCGACGCGCACGCCGCGCACGCCGACGAGCTGCGCCGGGTGATCGGCCGCCCCGAACCCTCCGCCGCGGCGTCGCCGGACCCGTCCGCCGCCGGAGGTGACCGCGCCGCCGTACTGGCCGCGCTACGGACGGCCGAGCAGCGCGGCCGGGACAACGCGGCGAAGGCGTGCGCCGACGCGCCGGGCGACCGGGCCGCGCTGCTCGGCGCGATCACCGCCGCCCGTGCCACCCACCTGGAGGCGCTGAAGTGAGCCGCTCCACCGCCCCCGCCACCCCCGGCGACGCGCTCGCCGGGGCGTTGGCCGCCGAATACGCCGCGATCTACGCCTACGGCCCGATCGGGGTGCACCTCACCGACGCCGACCGGCGGGCGGCCCGCGCCGCCGAGGCGGCCCACCGGTCCCGACGCGACGCGCTCGTGCTCCAGCTCAGCGCGACCGGCGCAACGGTGCCGCCCGACCAGGCCGGCTACGCCCTGCCGTTCCCGGTCACCGACCGGGCCACCGCGCTGCGCCTGGCGGTGCAGGTCGAGGAGCGCACCGCGGCGTTCTGGCGGGTGGCGCTGCCGGTCACCACCGGCGCGGACCGCACCCGGGCGCTCAACGCGTTGACCGACTGCGCGGTACGGGCCACCCGGTGGCGGCGCAGCGCGGGCCTCACCCCACTGACCGTCCCGTTCCCCGGCAGTCCCACCTGACCCACCGTCCGTACCCTGCGGTTGCGGTCCGCATACGGGGTATGCATACTCCGTCGCATGTCCATCCGTCACGGCCTGCTCGCCCTGCTCGAGCGCGGCCAGATGTACGGCTACCAGCTGCGGGCCGCGTTCGAGGAGTCGACCGGCTCGACCTGGCCGCTGAACATCGGTCAGGTCTACACCACCCTCAACCGGCTGGAACGCGACGGCCTGGTCCGTTCGCTGCCCGAGCACGAGGGCGGGCAGCGGCCGTACGAGATCACCGATGCCGGACGGGCGGACCTGGCGCTGTGGTTCGTCACCCCGATCAGCCGCAACGACCGCCCCCGCGACGAGCTGTCCATCAAGCTGGCCCTGGCGCTGACCACACCCGGGGTGGACGTGCGGGCGGTGGTGCAGACCCAGCGTGGCGCGACCATGCGTACATTGCAGGAGCTGACCCGGCTCAAGTACACCAGTGACCGGCCGGAGGACCTGCCCTGGCGGCTGGTGCTGGACGCGATGATGTTCCAGGCCGAGGCGGAGATCCGCTGGCTCGACCACTGCGAGACCAGCCTGGTCCGGCACCGGCCGGCGGCCCCCACCGCACGCAGCGGGTCACCGCCGGAGGTGGTGGAGCGGGCCGACCAGGAGGCACACCGGTGACCGGTCCCGACGGCGCGGTGCTCGAACTGCGCGACGTCCACCGCACCCACGGGGGCGGGGAGGCCGCCGTGCACGCGCTGCGCGGGGTGAGCCTCACCGTACGACCGGGCGAGCTGGTGGCCGTGATGGGTCCCTCCGGATCGGGCAAGTCGACCCTGCTCACCCTCGCCGGTGGGCTGGACCGGCCGACCGGCGGGGAGGTGCTGGTCGAGGGGGAGTCGCTCGGCACGCTCGACGGGCGGCGGCTGGCCCGGCTGCGCCGTCGCCGGATCGGCTACGTCTTCCAGGATCTGAACCTGCTCGGCAGCCTCACCGCCGCGGAGAACGTGGCCCTCCCGCTGGAACTCGACGGGGTCGGCGTACGTCAGGCCCGGCGGGCGGCCCTGACGGCGCTGCAGGAGGTCGGCCTGGACGGGCTCGGCGGTCGCTTCCCCGACCAGATGTCCGGGGGCCAGCAGCAACGGGTGGCGATCGCCCGGGCGCTGGTCGGTGACCGGCGGCTGGTGCTCGCCGACGAGCCGACCGGGGCGCTGGACTCGCAGACCGGGGAGGCCGTGCTGCACCTGCTGCGCCGCCGGGTCGACGCGGGCGCGGCCGGGGTGCTGGTGACCCACGAGGCCCGGCACGCCGGCTGGGCCGACCGGGTGGTGTTCCTCCGCGACGGCGTCATGGTCGACTCCACCGCGCCGCTGGCCGGGGTCGAGCACCTGCTCTCCGGAATCGGCCGGTGAGCGCCCCGCCCCCTCCGGACGGACCGTCCCACGCCGACGGCCGGTCCACCCGTCCCCGGCCGGCACCGCCCGACAGCACAGCCCGTCCCGCCCGGCCCGACCGCGGGGCCGGGAACGGCGGCACAGCCCGGCCCGACGCGGTGGACCGGGCGGGGCTGCCCGGTCGGCTCGCCGGCACGGTCGGGTCCTGGCGGGCGGCGCTGCGGATCGCCCGCCGGGAGGCACGGCGGGCGCGGGGGCGTACCGCGCTGGTGCTGACGATGATCGCGCTGCCGGTGCTGGTGCTGAGCTTCGTGGCGGTCACCTACGACATGGCCGACCTCACCCGGGAGGAGCGTTTCGTCCAGCGGGCCGGCGCCGCCGACGTCGAGCTGAGCTGGGTGGCGGAGAACCCGATCCACCAGGACTCCTGGGGGGACACGAACTGGGCCCGTACGGGTGAGCAGGTGACCCGGGACCGGCCGGTGGGCCAGGCGGAGATCGAGGCGCTGCTGCCGGCCGGCAGCAGCGCCAGCCGGGTCAGCTGGTGGGTGCCGTTCGAGGTGCGGATCGGCGACCGGACCAGGATCCTCGACGGGCGGGCGCTGGACCTGACCGACGCGGTGGCCCGCTCGACGGTGCGGCTGCGCTCCGGGCGGGTCCCCACCGCACCCGACGAGGTCGCGGTGAGCGCGCAGGCCGCCGCCCGGATGGGCGTCCGGGTGGGCGGGTCGGTCGACGCGGCCGACGGCACCCGCCGGTGGCGGGTGGTCGGCGTGGTCGAGTTCCCCGACCAGCTCGGGGAGATCGTCGCCCTGACCCCGGCCGGGCTGCCCCGGGACGGGCGGAGCTACGACGAGAGCTGGCTGGTCGACCTCCCCGGCCCGGTGGATGCCGCGCTGGTGGACCGGCTCAACGCGCACGGCGTGCTGGTCAGCGCCCGGAATCCGGTGCCGGGTGCCCGTTCCCCCGACGGGTCGACGCTCTACCTGCCCGATCCGGTGCTGGCGAGCAACACGGTGCTGGTCGGCGGCCTCGGTCTGCTGGAGGTCGTCCTGCTGGTCGGCCCGGCCTTCGCCGTGGGGGTCCGGCGGCGGCGGCGGGACCTGGCGCTGGTCGCGGTGGCCGGCGGCGACCCGGTGCACCTGCGGCGGATCGTGCTCGCCGACGGGGTGGTCCTCGGTGGGCTCGGGGCGGCGTGCGGGCTGCTGCTCGGGGTCGCCGCCGCGCTCGTCGGCCGGTCGCTGGTCGAGGAGCACGTGCTGGGGGCGCGCAGCGGGGGCTACCGGGTCTTCCCGGCGGCGCTCGCCGCGATCGCGGCGGTCGCGGTGCTGGCCGGGGTGCTGGCCGCGCTCGCCCCGGCGCTGGCCGCCGCCCGGCAGGACGTGGTGGCCGGGTTGGCCGGTCGCCGGACCGCACCCCCGCACCGCCGCCGCTGGCTTCTCCTCGGGGTGGCGCTGACCGTGCTGGGCAGCGGGGCCGCCGCCCTGGGCGCCGCGAGGGGCGACACCCCGTTGATCCTCGCCGGATTGGTCCTGGGCGAGCTGGGCCTGGTCTTCTGCACGCCCACGCTGATCGGTCTGCTGGCCCGGTTCGGTCCGCTGCTGCCGCCCGCGCCCCGGATCGCGCTGCGCGACGCCAGCCGCAACCGCTCGTCGGCCGCCCCGGCCATCTCCGCGGTGATGGCCGCCGTCGCCGGCAGCGTCGCTCTGGGCGTCTACGTGGCCAGCAACGACGCCCGTGAACGAGCCGACTGGCAACCGGGGATGCCGCCGGGCCGGGTGCTGCTGCTGCGCGCCGACCGCGACGGCACCGGACCGCTGCCCCCGTTGCCGCTGATCACCGAGCGGGTGCGGGCCGAGCTGGGCACCGACGCGGTGCTGCCGGTGGCGACGCCCGGCTGCACCGAGGTGCGCGACCCGAGCGCCTACTGCACGGTCGCGCCGGTGCTGCCCGCCGGCCGGGCATGCCCGTACGACCCGGAGTCGTACCAGACGGCCGAGGCCCGCCGCGCGGCGCTGGACGACCCGCGCTGCGTCCCGCCGGTCCGCATCGTCAGCGGCTTCTACCTGCCCGCCATGGTCGACGACGGCACCGCCCTGGGGGTGCTCAGCGGCGCGCCGGCGGCCGAGGTGGCGGCGGCGGCCGCCGTGCTGCGTGCCGGTGGCGTGGTGGTGAGCGACCCCCGCTACGTGGTCGACGGCCGGGTGACGGTCCGGGTCGACCGGTCGACCGGCGGTTCCCGGCCGCCGGTGGTGAACACCGTCACCCTCCCCGGTCACCTGCTGCGCGACGGGCTGCCGGTGGACCGGCTGGTGCTCTCCCCCGCCGCCGCCGCCCGGGCCGGTCTGCGCACGGAGCCTGTCGGTTTCGCCGTCGACACCCGGTCCGCGCCCACCGCCGCGCAGCTCGACCGGGTGGTCACCGCGCTGCGGCCGTTGCTGCCGGTGTCGGCGCAGATCGAGCGGGGTCCGCCCCGCTCGGAGCAGCGGCCGTTGCTGCTCCTGCTGGCGGCCGGCGCCGGGGTGATCACCCTGGGCGCGGCCGGGGTGGCCACCGGGCTCGCCGCGGCGGAGGGCCGCCGGGACCTCTCCACGCTCGCGGCGGTGGGGGCCAGTCCCCGGGTACGCCGGGTGCTCTCGCTCTGCCAGGCGGGGGTGATCGCCGTGGTGGGCTCGGCGCTCGGCATCGCGGCCGGGCTCGGCTCCGCCCTGATCATCCTGACCTCGACGAACCGCCAGTACGCGCAGAGCTGGCCGACCCAGACGCCGTACCCGATGGTGGTGCCCTGGCAGACCCTCGGCGTGCTGGTGGTGGTGCCGCTGGTGGCGATGCTCGGTGCCGGCCTGTTCACCCGGTCCCGCCTCACGGTCGAACGTCGGCTGGACTGAGCGGCCCGCCGGGAGCCGGTGGGTGCGGACACCGCGTCGACCAGGCAGACTGGCCGGGTGCCCGTACTCGGAACCCTCACCCGGCGGCTCGGTCACCACACGTGGTTCGGTGCCACCATGCGCCTGCTCGTCCCCGTCGACTGGGCGGTCGGACGGCTCACCCGGGGTCGGGTGGTCGCGCTGGGGCTGGTCCCCTCGCTGATCATCACGACCACCGGGCACCGTTCCGGCCTGCCGCGCAGCAACCCCCTGCTGTACGTGCCGGACGGCGACGGGTTCGTGGTGATCGGCTCCAACTGGGGTCAGCGGCACCAGCCCGGTTGGGTGCTCAACCTGCTCGCCCGGCCGCAGGCGGAGGTGGCCGTCAAGGGCCGTCGGCTCGCCGTCCGCGCCGACCTGGCGACCGGGGCCGAGCGGGAACGGCTCTGGCAGTTGCTGGTCACCGAGTGGCCGGCTTACCGGACGTACGTGCAGCGGGCCGGCGGCCGGGAGATCCACATCTTCCGGCTGGCGCCGACCGGTGCCGACCTGCCGTGACCGTGCCGGAGCCGGCGGCCGGGGTGGACCTGGACGATCCGCGTTGGCAGGTCGCCGGGCGGGTGGCCGACGCGGCGCGGCGACGCTTCCCGGCGGACATCCTCGCGGTGGCCGTGCACGGTCCGCTGGCGCACGGCGACGACGACGGTGGCGGGGACGCCGAGGTCGACCTGCTGCTGGTCACCTACCGGGCGGGCGGCGGCCCGGCCCCGTCGACCCGGCGGGTGGACGGGGTGCTGGTGGCGCTGACCGTGGCCGACGCCGACGGCTACCTGCGGCGGGCCCGGACGCTGACCCCGGCCTGGCCGCTGACCGCCGACCGGTACGTCACCACCGTCGCGCTGTACGACCCGACCGGCTGGCTGCGCACCCTGCGCGACGAGCACCTGGGCCGGCTGGCCCGGGCCCGGCCGGCCGAGTTCAGCACCGCCGCCCGCGACGCCTGGTACCGGGGCTGGGCGGCGCACGCCCGCGCGGCCCGGCTCGCCGAGTGGTACGAGACCGACCAGGCGCTGGTCATGCTGGGTGAGGCACGGCTGGCGGCGGCAACGGTCAGCGGCCTGCTCAGCCGCACCTACTTCCGGGACCCGGGCGACGCGGTGCGGCGTACCGGGCTGGCCGGCGCGGACATGACCGAGGTGGGCCGGGTGCTGACCGGGCAGGCCGAGGAGCTGACCGCCCGGGGCCGACCGGTCGACGGCACGGTGGACGACCTGCTCACCGGCTGAGCCCCGGCACCGCCGGACCGACCTTGGCGACCGACCGGGCAGGTCTAGCCGAGGCCGCCCTGCACCCCGATGAGCATCCCGACCAGGTAGGTCGCGCCGGCCGCCGCCGCGCCGAGCAGCAGCTGCCGCAGCCCGCCGGCCCACCACGGGCGGTGGGTGAACCGGGCCACCACCGCCCCGGCCGCGAAGAGCCCCACCCCGCCGACGGCGAGCGCCAGCGCCAGGCTGGTGGAGCCGAGCAGGTAGCTCAGCAGCGGGAGCAGCGCGCCGACGGAGAAACAGAGGAACGACGAGATCGCCGCCGCCCAGGGGCTGGGTTGTTCGTCGGGGTCGACACCCAGTTCCTCCCGGACGTGCACCCGCAGCGCCTCCTCCGGGTTGCGGCGTACCGCCTCGGCGACCTGGTCGGCCAGGTCACGCGGCAGGCCCCGGGCCACCCAGGCGTCGGACAGCTCCCGGGCCTCGGCCTCCGGGTGGCGTTCCAGCTCGCGGCGTTCCTTGGCCACCTCGGCGGCGACCTGCTCGTTGGCCGACCGGACGCTGGTGTACTCGCCCAGCCCCATCGAGATGGCGCCGGCGACCAGGCCGGCGGTGCCGGTGAGCACGATGCTGTGCGCCGACACCCCACCGCCGCCGACCCCGGCGATCAGGGCGATGTTGGTGACCAGACCGTCCATCGCGCCGAAGACGGCGGGCCGCAGCCAGCCGCCGGACACGTCCGCGTGGTGCGCCTCGCGCAGCGCCGCCGGGGTCTCGGTCACGGCAGGGTGAGGATCTCGAAGCCGTCGTCGGTGACGACGATGGTGTGCTCGAACTGGGCCGTCCACTTCCGGTCCTTGGTGACGACCGTCCAGCCGTCGTCCCACATGTCGTACTGGTAGGTGCCGAGGGTGATCATCGGCTCGACGGTGAAGGTCATGCCGGGTTCCATGATGTCGGTGGGCCGGGGGCTGTCGTAGTGCGGCACGTACAGGCCGCTGTGGAAGGCCTCGCCGATGCCGTGGCCGGTGAAGTCGCGGACCACCCCGTAGCCGAACCGCTTGGCGTACGACTCGATGACCCGGCCGATCACGTTGATCTGCCGGCCGGGGCGGACCGCCCGGATGCCGCGCATCATCGCCTCGTGGGTGCGCTCGACCAGCAGCCGGGCCTCCTCGCCCACCTCGCCCACGCAGAAGGTGGCGTCGGTGTCGCCGTGCACCCCGTCGAGGTAGGCGGTGACGTCGACGTTGACGATGTCACCGTCGGCGAGCACCGTCGAGTCGGGGATGCCGTGGCAGATGACCTCGTTGATGCTGGTGCAGCAGGACTTGGGGAAGCCCCGGTAGCCCAGCGTCGACGGGTAGGCGCCGTGGTCGACGAGGAACTCGTGCACCACCCGGTCGATCTCGTCGGTGGTGACCCCGGGCTTGCAGTGCGCGCCCGCGAGCTGGGTGGCCTGCGCCGCCAACCGGCCGGCGACCCGCATCTTCTCGATGGTCTGCGGGGTCTGCACGTGCGAGCCGCGCCACTGCTGGGGTTGCTTGCGGCCCACGTACTCCGGGCGGGCGATGTGGTCGGGGACCGCTCGCCACGGGGAGAGTGTGCCGGGGGTGAGCGGGGCACGGACGGTCATGACGACAGCCTATCTCCGGAGGACGGAGGGCCTCCCGCACGGCCCGGCGGTTGTTGCCGCCACCACCGGGCTGTGCAATGGTGGCGGGGTGGATCTGGAGGGCGAACCGCCCGTGTTCTCCGCGCGCGCGGAGAACACCGGGGACCACGTCCGCGTCACGGTGACCGGCGAGGTCGACATGGCCACCGCGGACACCATGGTCCAGACCACACTCCGTGAGCCGGCCCGGCAGGTCACCCTGGATCTGCGCGCGGTCACCTTCTTCGACTCCGCCGCCATCCACGCGGTGGTCCAGCTCGCCCGGCGGTTCCCGGGGGCGCTGACCGTGTTCCCGTCCCGGCAGGTCAGCCGGGTGCTGGAGATCTCCGGCCTGGGCGGCCAGGAGTGGCTGCGCCCGCTCTGACCCGGGGCCCGGCTCAGTCGGCCAGCCGGCGGCGCAGCGACACCTCCGTCCCCTCGTCGGTACGGCGCACCGACAGCTCGCCCAGCGCCTCGATCAGCGCGAGTCCCCGGCCCCGGAACCCGGCCCCGGTCGACTCCCGCCACCGGCCGCTGTCGCGCACCGTCGCCACCACCGTCCGGTCGACGATCGACACCTCGACCACGATCGTCGGCTCCACCGGCGCGACCGGGTGCTCGATGGCGTTGGCGGCGGCCTCGGACACGGCGACGATCAGGTCGAACAGGTCGTTCTCGCCGACGGAGTGCGCGACCAGGAAGTCCTCCAGCCGCTTGCGCAGCACGCTGAGCCGGGTCGGGTCGGCGGGCAGCCGCAACGCGAACCGGTTCAGCTCGGCGGCCTCCAGGGCCAGCACCGCGACGTCGTCGTGCCGGCTGCGCCCGTCGACCCGCCCTACCACCGCGTCCACCAGGTCGGCCACGTGTCCGCCGCCGGCACCGGCAGCGGCGTCCGCCCGGAGCTGGGCGAGGGCCGCGTCGATGCCGGCCCGCCGGTCCTCGATCAGGCCGTCGGTGTAGAGCAGCAGGCGACCGCCGGGGGCGAGTCCACCCTCGACGGTGCGGTAGTCGGTGCCGCTGAGCGCCCCGATGGGCGGCCCGAGGGCCTGTTCGTGCAGAAAGGCCACGTCGTCTCCTCGGATCAGCAGGGGGGACGGATGACCGGCGCTGGCGTACCGCAGCCGGCCGGTGCGCGGAGTGAAGGAGAGGCAGAACACGGTGGCGAACGACTGCCGCTCGGTCGAGCCGACCAGCCGGTTGAGCCGGGTCAACGCCTGCCCCGGGTCGTAGCCCTCCAGCAGGTAGGCCCGCAGGCCGTTGCGGAGCTGACCCATCGCGGCGGCGGCCCGGACGCCCTTGCCGACCACGTCGCCGATGACCAGCACCACCTCGTCGTCGCCGGTGCCGATCACGTCGTACCAGTCGCCGCCGACCTCGACGTCGGTGCTGCCGGGCAGGTAGCGGCTGGCCATCCACGCACCCGGGAGCTGGGGCAGCGAACGCGGCAGCAGGCTGTGCTGCAGCGTGGTGGCGATCCGGTGTTCGGCCTCGTAGAGCTGCGCGTTCTCCAGTCGTACGCCAACCAGGCGGGCCAGTTCCCCGACGGCGGCGTGCTCGGTGCCGTCGCCCTCCCGACGCCAGACCCGCAGCTCGCCGAGCTGCCCACCGGTGCTGCCGGTCAGCGGCAGCACCTGGGACGGCTGGTCGGTGCTGGCACCACCGCCGTCGACCTCGTGCCGCGCGCCGGTGACCGTGGTGACCGACACCCGGGCCGCCTCGGCGAGGTGCAGGGCGTGCCGGGCGGCGACCCGGACCACGTCGGCGGTCGACTTCGCGGTGTTGACCGCCACGGCGGCGTCCGCGAGCGCCCGCAGCCGGCGGATGATCTGACCCCGCAACTGGCCCAGTTCGACGTTGGCCCGGACCCGGGCGATCAGCTCGGTGCCGGAGAACGGCTTGGTGAGGTAGTCGTCGGCGCCCACCGAGAGACCGGCGACCGCCTCG